>JBILQY010000309.1:0-3723 GCA_044372955.1 Crocinitomicaceae bacterium
AACAAACCAAATTTTTGGGTGCGTGAAAGCAAAGATAGCAATTCGGAAGTTGACTTAATTTACCGCTTTGATGACAAACTCATTCCATTAGAAATCAAATCTGGGAAACAAGGTACGTTGCGCTCACTGCATCAATTTGTGGAACGCTCTTCTCATCCGTATGCTGTGCGTTTATACGCAGGAAAATTCAGTATTGAAAAACACACCACTCCAGGAGGAAAAGCATATTTGTTGATGAATTTGCCTTATTATTTGACGCATAAACTAGAAGATTATTTGGGGTGTTTTATCCAGAATAGTGAAAGTTATCTCACTAAAAAAACTTACAACTAAATATCGCTGTGTCATCAACGAAAGTCAATGCGCCACGCCATTCGTCGAGTTTGGAGAAGATGATGTTGTTCATATCTTCCATCTTTAGTGGAGAATAAGCTTGCGTATTTTTGACCAATCGCTCGATTCCAAATTGTTCGCCAGCCTCGTTTTCTAATTCTACAACGCCATCCGTGAAAAGAACGAAAGTTGTGTTGGGATTCAAAACCAATTTCCCAACATTCACATAAGGCAATTCGTCTAACATTCCTAAGCCAATGCAGCCATCTTTGAGCATCGTCACTTTTCTACCGTTCAATAAAAAAGGATGATTGTGACCTGCGTTTACGTAATTCATTTTGCGTGTGTGTGCGTTGTAATGAGCGATGAAGAAAGTAATAAATTTCTCGCCTTTAGCACTTCGCATCACGATTTTATTTAATTCCTCCAACAAGAAAGGCATTTCAAAACGTTGGTATTTAAAAAGTGTGCGAATTGTAGCTTGAAAATTTGCCATTAACAAAGCCGCGCTGATTCCTTTTCCGGAAACGTCCGCAATGCAAATAATGTATTCTTCGTCGCCCAAGGGAATAAAATCGTAGTAATCGCCACCGACAGCATGACGAGGAATATACTTCGCCGACAAATCCATCTTGCGGTTGGAAGGTAAATCGGAAGGAAACAACAATTTTTGCATTTCAGAAGCAACTTCTAATTCCTTAGAAATGCGTTCTTTGATCATACTTTGCTTGAACAAACGACGATTTTCAACAGCTACCGCAATAATATTACACAAAGTTTGCGCAAAATTAAAGTGACTTGCTTCTAGATAATCGGTATTTCCCAAGGTTGAAATCAGAAGGTAAGCCAACGGTTTCTCCTGGTGATAAACAGGAATCACCGCTTGAAATTCTTTTAAAACCAACGAATTAGAAGATTCAACCAAGGTAATTTCCTTGAAGCGAACCAATTGTTGATTAACCAATTGCAAATCAATTTTTCCTTTGTAGCCCGATTTTGCTAAAACTTGCCAGTCTTCTTGGTATAAAAACAGAACGAACTTCGAAAAACCAAGCTGTTCCTTGAGAATGAAAGAGAATATTTTAATGAGTTGTTCAATCGATAAATTGGAGTTGATGGCATTCGTAATCTCCAACAAAGACTGCAATTTGGTGTCCTTGATGTCTGGATTAAGAATATTTCGGTGTTGAATAATCACTTTTTGCCTTTTATAAATTCGGGTAACATTCGCAAAGCTGCCATTTCTTTAAATTTATCTCGCACTTCGCCGCACGGGCTTCCGAAATAGGTTTTTCCGCCTTCCAAATCTTTTGAAATGCCCGATTGCGCCAAAACGATTGCTCCATTACCAATTGTAACGTCGCTAGCACAGCCAACCTGACCCCAAAGAATCACATTGTTACCAACACGAACACAACCCGCCAAACCTACACCAGCTGCCATTAAACAATGTTCTCCAATAACTGTGTCGTGCCCGATTTGAATTTGATTATCAAGTTTTGTTCCTTTACCGATTTTCGTAATTCCAGAGACGCCTGCATCAATCGTACAAAGGGCACCAATTTCAACATTGTCTTCAATCTTAACACCTCCACACGTATGCATTCGCTCGTAGCCTTCGGGTTTCTTTTTGTAATAAAACGCAAAGTGACCAATGACTGTATTTGCACCAATCACAACATCATCGCCAATTTCTGTGTTGTCTAAAATCGAAACGCCTGAATAAATGCGGGTATTTTTACCAATTCGTACATTTTTACCAATAAAAACATTGGGATAAATGATTGCGGAGTCATCAATGTACTGACTAACTTGGTCAGCTGGAGTGCTTAAGGGAGAAAAATATTGTGTTAACCAATTATAGCTATCAAAAGGTTTTTCAGAAATTAGTAATGCTTTTCCTTCGGGACAAGGAACGATTTTGTCAATAATAATCGTTGTTGCCGCTGAGTTTAAGGCTTTTTCGTAATATTTAGGATGATCTACGAAAACAATATCACCCGCTTCAACCATGTGAATTTCATTGATTCCAGTGATTGAATGTGAAGGATTTCCAACAAACTCACAGGCTAACAACTGACTAATTTCTTCTAGTGTAAAGGCTTTGGGTAACTTCATAACAGTATTCGTAAAATCAAAAATAAGCATTGAAAACACAAATAATCAGTAGTTTCATTGGAGTTATCACCTTACAAATGTTTAAATTGTTCAAAAAATAGATTATAAAAAATAAAAAGGCTTGTGTTTTAAAAAGATTTGTCTAAATTTGCAATCCATTTTTAGCACATAAAATACATTTAAAATGAAAAACGATATACACCCATCTGATTATAGACTAGTTGTTTTCAAGGACATGTCTAATGAATACGCATTTCTTTGCCCTTCATGTACAACAACAAAAGAAACAATCACTTGGGAAGACGGAAACGAATATCCATTAGTGAAATTGGATATCTCTCACAAATCTCACCCGTTCTTTACAGGTATTGCACAGTTCGTGGATACTGCAGGACGTATTGACAAGTTCAAAAACCGTTATGGCCGTCATATGAAATAATCAGTGACAAAAAAATACTTAAAAAGCCTTTTCGAAATTCGAGAAGGCTTTTTTGTTGGGCTGAGTTTTGTTGTGATTTTATTAACAGAATATGTCTCCTAATTTTATAAGTCATCCTCCTCAATCCTCCTTCAAAGGAGGAAGCTTTAATCTCACTTCGGAGAAAATTTTTGGTTTGAGTAAAGATATATTTCTTTTCCAATAGTTTAAAGCCTACCCGAGAACTGTTTCTCCCCTTGAGGGGAGATTAAGAGGGGTGACCTGTAAACTAAAACTTTACAATCTTTCTTTTTTGCTTAAAATTTGAATTTTCAATCTGCAAAAAATACTCCCCAGCTGCAAGTGCGCTAATATCCAAAGGCAAACTCTCCGTGTTTTTAGGAACAGCAATTTTTCTCACCAAACGACCACGTGCATCAATAATCAACAATTGACTGTCAAATTCTAAAGCCGAAAATTGAACCGTTAAATTACCACTAGTAGGCGAAGGATAGACCAACCACGAAAAACTTGTTGGCGGGGGCGAGACTGTATCTTGCGGAATGGTAACAAAAACCGTAACACTATCCACTAAATCGACAATGCAAGGAACGGTTTCTGAAGTGTCAATTAAACCAAAATAATACGTGGTGGTAACTTCTGGCGTGGCGATGGGGTTTAAAATAGTTGTATCACTCAAACCTGCGCTTGGCCACCAACGATAAACTAAATCGTTCCAACAACCCTCACAATTGGCTTGCAAACCAACATTTTCTCCCAACGTATCTATCTCACCACCAAGCCCTGCGGAGATTTCTGGAAGTTCATAAACGCCAAAATCGTCGAAGTAGTAG
>JBILQY010000310.1:0-3718 GCA_044372955.1 Crocinitomicaceae bacterium
ATAAACCTTGCAATAATCGTTAATCAAGGGATGAAAAACTAAGTTGAAAAGCTAAAATTGTTAATAACCCCAGAAAATAGAGATTACTGATTGGTTACAGAGAGAGTTTTACAGCTCGAGAACTTGAAATTCTAAAATTAGTTTGTGAAGAAAAAACATCTAAGGAAATTGCTCAATTATTATTCATTAGCCACAGAACTGTTGAAGGTCACAAAATGCGATTATTGGAAAAAACAAAATCGACAAATACTTCAGGCATTATCATTTATGCCCTAAGAAATGGATTATTTAGATAATACCTTTATTTCTGATTGATTCTAGCTAACTTAAAAAGCACCTATTTTCTTGTTAAGGCTAAATTCATCATTATTAAGGTTAGATTTTTACTGTTAACCAAATTATACTTTTATCAGCTATCTTTACAGAAATTTTTTACAAATAGATGTAAATGAAACAATACCACGATTTATTACAACATATTTTAGACAAAGGCGTAACGAAAGAAGACCGTACAGGAACGGGAACGATTTCTGTTTTTGGTTATCAAATGCGCTTTGATTTGAATGAAGGTTTTCCTGCTTTAACCACTAAAAAACTGCATTTGCGCTCCATTATTCACGAATTGTTGTGGTTTTTAAAAGGCGATACTAATATCCAATATTTGAAAGAAAACAATGTGTCAATTTGGGATGAATGGGCAGATGAAAATGGAAACTTAGGTCCAGTTTACGGGTCGCAATGGAGAAGTTGGCCCACTGCTGATGGACGTCACATCGACCAAATTAAACAAGTAGTTGATCAACTTAAAAATAATCCTGATTCACGCCGTATCATTGTTTCTGCATGGAATGTAGGTGAAATTGAGAACATGAAATTGCCGCCTTGCCACGCTTTTTTTCAGTTTTATGTGGCTGAAGGAAAATTGAGTTGTCAATTGTATCAACGAAGTGCCGACACATTTTTAGGTGTTCCTTTCAACATAGCTTCGTATGCTTTATTGACGATGATGATGGCGCAAGTTTGTGGCTTAAAACCTGGAGATTTCGTTCATACTTTGGGTGATGCACATTTGTATTCCAACCATTTGGAACAAGCACGTTTACAATTAACCCGTGATTTTAGACCGCTTCCTACAATGAAAATCAACCCTGAAGTAAAAGATATTTTTGACTTTAAATTTGAAGATTTTGAATTAGTAGGTTACGATCCGCATCCACACATTAAAGCAGCCGTAGCGGTTTAAGTATATGAAATAAGCCATAACGGGATTGGTCACTAAAAGGATGATTTCAATTGGCGATTCACTTCGTGGAAGCTAATGCGGTCCAAATGACCATTAAAAAAACAATTAAACACATATGAAAGTAGCACTAATTGTGGCAATGGATGCCGAAAGAGGAATCGGAAAAAACAACGATTTGATGTGGCATTTACCTGCCGATATGCGATTTTTCAAGGAAACAACGAAAGATCATATTGTGGTTATGGGACGAAGAAATTACGATTCAATTCCAGAAAAATACCGTCCGCTTGCCAATCGTTTGAATGTAATTTTAACAAGAAACAAAACCTTTGAAGCTCCAAATTGTATGATTTTTCATGGATTGGAAGATTGTTTAAATGCTTTTCAAAATGAATCCGAACGCACAGTTTTCATTATTGGTGGCGGAGAAATTTACAAAATGGCTTTGGAATCTAATTGTGTAGATGAACTATATATTACCTATGTTCAAGGAGTTTTTGGCGCAGATACATTTTTTCCAGAATTCGATGAAAGTCAATGGGAGCAATCGATTGTGGGGCACCAAGCGCCTGACGAAAAGCATTCTAATGGATTTCTTTAAGTCTTTCTTCATGAATCATTTTCAACTTCGATTTACACTTGTTTCTATCTTGTTTTTGCTTCTTTTTTCAAGTTGTAAAAAGTACCAATACCTTTCTGTTGTTGGTGACGTTTACAATGAGAAAATAATGGAGAATCAAATTGAAACAGATAGTTTGATAATTAACTACTCATTTAATGGTCCAGATTGTCCTATTAAAATAACAGTTTACAATAAGTTAAATCAACCAATTTATGTTGATTGGAGTAAATCTTCAGTGATTCTTGGAGGTCAACGTTTCAGTTATTGGACGGATGCAACTTCAATCAAAATGAATACAGAAAGTACTGAAATAAAATGGAATAGAATTGTATCAACCACAAGCAGTAATACCAATGGAGTAATGGTTAGAAATGAACGAATTAGTTTTATTCCTCCAAATTCTAATATTATTTACAGCCCAATTTCGATAAAAAGTTCATGGATAGAATTAGATCCAAGTTATGGGAAAAAAGGCGATGTTCCTTGCAATTATGAATCAATGAATGGTCTA
This sequence comes from Crocinitomicaceae bacterium, assembly GCA_044372955.1. GTDB lineage: Bacteria > Bacteroidota > Bacteroidia > Flavobacteriales_D > Crocinitomicaceae > UBA952. The sequence continues at coordinate 2,377 of JBILQY010000310.1, forward strand.
TTTTATTACTACGCAAAAGAAAATACACCTTTCGAGTTCAGAAGTTTTATAACCTTGTCAACGAATGAACAGTTTACTAATCCACGATTTTTTGATTCTAATTTTTGGGTGAATGAAATAATGATTACGAAAGCTGGTCCAAATGAGCTATTAAATTTTATGCCATCACAATTTTACAATTCTAAACCTACTGGTTTTGGCGGATTTATTGGCGGTGTCGTATTATCTGCAGCAATTGTACTAGCAATTATGACTGCAAACTAAAAAATTCATTTACTTTTTAAACCCATTCAACCCAAAATTCAATAAAAAACTCCGAATATTCCAATGTTCGATCCCTTTTGAATTCGACACTGGGGTTTCATCCATAGTAATGACAAGTTTTGGATAATTATCTTTAATCGCTTCTAAATTTCCGAATTCTCTTTCAATCGTTTTTTCTTCAATCAATAAGTAAGCAACCTGAATATAGAATTTTTGATCATTTTTGGAAGCAATAAAATCTATTTCTTTAGAACCAACTTGACCAATCAAAACGTCAAATTGCATACATTTTAAGTGATGGTAAACAATATTTTCAAGTATTTTATTGATGTCTTGAATTTGAAAAGGTATAATTGCATTTCGCATTCCTATGTCTTCAAAGTAAAATTTCTCACCAATTTCAAATATTTTTTTGCCTTGAATATCGGCTCGACGAACGCCATCAATAAAAAAAACAAGTTGCAGCAATTCTAAATATTCTAAAATACTTTTTGGAAGTAAGTTTATTTTTTGGGACTTTAGAAATGAGCTTATACTTGTTGCAGAAAACAAACTTCCAACATTATCAGAAAGAAACTGAATCAAGTTTTGAAGTGTGTTTACATTTCTTAATTTATAGCGAGCAACAACATCTCGAAGGATGATTGAGTCGTAAATGTTTCTTAAATATTCGTAATAAACCTCTTTGGATTTTCTAAGATTTATTAAATGGGGCATTCCTCCAAATTGAGCATACTCCAAAAAAGTTTCAGCGGAATCTTTACTGTTATGAAAATCCAAATATTCCATATAACTAAGTGAATGCACGCGGATTTGAATGTAGCGACCTGCCAAATGTGTTGCCAATTCTCCTGAAAGTAAACTTGCATTACTTCCAGTGCAATAAATATCAAACTGATCTGTTAGTTGCAAGCTCCGAATCGCCTTTTCAAATTCTTCTATTTCTTGAATTTCATCTATAAATAAGTACGTTTTCTTGTTGGTTTTTATCGTTGGTTCCAAAAAGTTCATCAAATCAACATAATTCTTAATGGAATCAAAAGCGTAATCTTCTTTATTGATGTAAATAATTGTTGCA
>JBILQY010000312.1:0-3709 GCA_044372955.1 Crocinitomicaceae bacterium
GAAGGTAAATTGAAGTATTACTATACATCTTCATTGACTGCGTCTAGAATCTGGCTCATTTGGCTCCGCCTCTTCTTCGAGGTCTGACTTTTTCAGCAAACCCTAAATATTTACTAGCATTTTTTTTATTTATGGCATTTGCCATTATTGCTTGTTTTTTGTTTTTTTCTCGATCGTTTTCAAGTTTTCTAAATAATTTTTTTCCGCTTCACTCAGTGTTTTTAGCTGATATTTTTTATATTCTGTAACCGCTTTTTCTTGGGCTTCTTCATGGCTAATTGTTCCAGCTCCTAGTAATAATTTTTCACCGCTCATAGTTAAAATACGGTCTAAATGTTCAGCCCAATCTTTCATAGTCATCGCTTGTTCTCGTTCGGCTTGGCGTTCAGCAAAGTCTAAATATCCTGACACGATTTGTCCCAAAGCTCTCAATTCTTTTTCATCTAAATAGTTTTTAGCAATAGTTACATCTTTCAGATAAGGTCGTTCACCTGAAAAAGTCATCAATCCCATAAACTCTTTTTCGGCATCGGCACGATTGAAAATTACTTCAGCTGCGGTTTGTCCGTGCACCGCATAATGAATTTTGTTTTGAACTTTTTTGAAAAATGAAATGGACACCTCTGATTTGGGGTCGTAATCAATACTGGTTGAGTAAATATCTAATACTTGACGATAAAAAACTTTTTCCGAAGCACGTATATCTCGAATGCGTTGCAACAACTCTTTCCAATAACCGCCACCGCCTAAATTTTTCAAGCGCTCATCATCCATCGTGAATCCTTTCCGAATATACTCGTTCAAGCGTTTGGTAGCCCATTGACGAAATTGTGTTCCACGTAAAGACTTAACACGATAACCCACGGAAATAATGACATCAAGGTTGTAATGTTCTATTTCTCTTTCAACGGTTCGACTACCTTCTTTACGAACTTGTCGGAATTTCCGACAAGTTGCCTTCTCATCCAATTCACCTTCTTTAAAAACATTAGAAATATGCTCTGCAATTGTAGTTCTACCTTTGTCAAATAATGTCGCCATTTGCTCTTGGGTAAGCCAAACAGTTTCATCGTTCATGCGTACATCAACCGAAATTTTTTCGTCTTCGGTTTTGAATAGGATAAATTCAGAGTTAGGATTTTCCATTTGGTTTACATTTCTGAAATTAATAAGTTTATAACATCGCTTTCTGTTTTGCAGTTTTCGATTTTTGTAGCTACTGAATGTGAATGACTTTTTCGACAGGTTGTAAATATAATTAAAAGTGGGGGGATTTATGATTAGGGGGGGTAGATTTTCTTTTTCGAAATAACAAGAAACAAATAATTAGTTCAATAATTATAAACAGATTAAATATTTGAATTTTGAAAAATCAATATTTCGAATAATTGACTTTGGTAAAAGGAATTTTGCTTTCTTTGATGAAAGATATTTTACAAATTATTAGAGATGAAAAAAGTTGAAGTTGTTGCCGCTGTTATTGTCAAAGATTCTAAAATTCTATGTGTTCAACGTGGTATTTCAAAGCTTGATTATATTTCTAAAAAATGGGAATTTCCAGGTGGAAAAATCGAAGAAAATGAATCATTTGAAGATGCTCTAATACGTGAAATTCAAGAAGAATTGAGATTAAAAATTAAGGTTGAAAAATTATTTTTAACTGTAGATCACACTTATCAAGATTTTCATTTAACCATGCATAGCTATTTATGTGAAACAGAAAATACTGAACTTACTTTAACGGAACATTTAGATTTTAAGTGGCTTGAAAAAGAGGATCTTTTAGCACTTGATTGGGCAGCAGCTGATGTTCCAATTGTAAATAAGCTGATGTTATTATGAATCTACTTAGAACCAAATTAGCAGAAAGTCTCCAAACAGGATTTGTTGATCAAATTGTAAAGTCGACTAGAGAATACAGACCTCAATTATTAGTAAACGATAAAGAAGCTGGAAAAAAAGTTCTGACTACAATAGAAAGAGAACTGCGGTTTTGTGATGAGTTTTGGTTTTCTGTTGCATTCATTACGACAAGTGGAGTTGCAACTTTAATAAACACATTAATTGAACTTGAAAAGACGGGAGTAAAAGGAAGGGTGTTGGCATCTCAATATTTAAATTTTACTCAACCTGAAGCTTTAAGACGATTAAAACAATTTTCAAATATTGATTTGAGAATTGTAACGGATGGCGACTTTCATTCAAAAGGTTATTTATTCAAAAAAAATGATGTCTATAACCTAATAATAGGTAGTAGTAATTTGACAGCAAACGCTTTATGTACTAATAAAGAATGGAATTTAAAAGTTACTGCAACAGAAGAAAGTGAACTTATACATCAAACTCGAAAAGAATTTGAGGATGAATTCAATAACGCTCAAATTGTAACAGACGAGTTTATTGTTCGATATGATTTGTATTATAGAAGTCAACTCGAGTACAATAAGAAAATCCAAGCGAAATTAAATCCTTCTGAGTTTTTTGATGTCAAGCCTAATTTAATGCAACTTGATGCTCTTGAAAATTTAAAACAACTTAGAAAAAAAGGAAAAACAAAAGCACTTTTAATTTCAGCTACTGGAACAGGTAAAACGTATTTATCTGCATTTGATGTTAAGGTTTTTAAACCAAGAAAATTTCTTTTTGTAGTACATAGAAGAACTATTGCAGAAAAAGCAATGGAAACATTTAAAAATCTCTTTGGAGATACTTTTACAATGGGACTTTATTCTGGAAATGAACGAGAATTAGAGGCAGATTTTATTTTTTCTACGATTCAAACAATTTCTAAAGATGAACACCTTCATCACTTTGATAGAAAACATTTTGATTACATCGTAATTGATGAATCGCATCGCGCGGGAGCTTCTTCTTACCAAAAGATAATGGAGTATTTCGATCCACAATTTTTGTTAGGAATGACGGCTACACCCGAAAGAACGGATGGATTTGATGTTTTTAAGTCATTTGAATACAATATTGCTTACGAAATAAGATTGCATCAGGCTTTATCAGAAAACATGTTAAGTCCTTTTCATTATTATGGTGTAACTGACTTAAGTGTTAACGGGAAAATAATTGATGATAAAAGTGATTTTAATTTACTTACTGCTGATGAACGTGTAAATAGAATTATTGAAATTGCTGAACTTTATGGCTGTGACAATGGAAATGTAAGAGGTTTAGTTTTTTGTTCAAGAAAAGAAGAATGTTATGTACTTTCAAACGAGTTTAACAAACGGCTTGGCTATCAAACAATCGCTTTAACTGGTGATGATGATGAAATCAAAAGAGCAAATTCTATTAGACTTCTTGAATCAACAAGTAAAGCTAATAAATTAGATTATATTTTTACGGTTGATATTTTTAATGAAGGAATTGATATTCCAAGTGTAAATCAAATAATTATGTTGCGACCAACACAGTCTGCAATAATTTTTGTGCAACAATTAGGAAGAGGACTAAGAAAGGTAAATGACAAAGAATATTTAACTGTTATTGATTTCATCGGTAACTATAACAACAATTTTCTAGTTCCAATTGCTCTTTATGGCGATACAAGTTTTAATAAAGACACTTTACGAAATCTAATTTCAACAGGAAGTGCATTAATGCCAGGTTCGTCAACTGTTAATTTTGATAGAATTACGAAAGAAAAAATATTTGATGCCATAGACTCTGCCAAATTAGAAATGAAGAAAGATTTAGT
>JBILQY010000313.1:0-3702 GCA_044372955.1 Crocinitomicaceae bacterium
ATCAAATTTACCTTTTGTGATTCTTGTTCCGATTATGATTTATTTCTTCCGAGAAGTAAGTTGGAAAAAAATTGGTATTGTTTTCTCCGTTTTGATTTTAACGCAAGTCATTTTCAAAATCATTAAAGTTTCACTTTTAAAAGAAGAAAACGTACGACTTTTTAATTACGTTGAAAATCCGTTGTATGAAATGGGATTCATTGACCGCATTCCTGTTTTTATTTACACCAATTATTTATATATCCAAAAACTATTTGTTCCTTATCCTTTGGGTTATTATTACGGGTTTAAAATGATTCCAATTGTAACTTTCAGCGATTGGCGCTTCTATTTAAGTCTTATTTTGATTCTTGGACTTGGAGTTTTCGCTATATATGGTTTATTCAAAAAATCATATTACGCTTTTGGAATTCTGTTTTTCTTTATCGCTATCGGAGGAACTGCTAATTTACTTACACCTATGGTTGGTATTTTTGCGGAAAGATTTGTATTTACAGCTTCAATTGCCTTTTGTTTCACTGTGGTGTTATTACTTTACAAAGTATTAAAAATTGATTTATTCGACGAGAAAAGTAACATTAAACTCTATGCTTCAATTGCAGTAATTGCTTTACCTTCCTTAATTTTCACACTTAACAGAAATAAAGATTGGAAATCGAAAAAAAGCTTATATGTTGCTGACTCGAATTACTTGAAAAACTCTGCTAAATCAAATTCACTTTTGGGATCAGAAATGCAAACTGAAGCTTATGCATTGAAAAAAGAAGGAATCTATCGCTTTGCTGAAATGATGCAAAAAGTTGATTCGGCCTTATTATTTTACAATCGTTCACTCGCATTATACGGAACTTATGAATCAAATTTAAACAACCGTGGGGCATTGTATTACGAGTTTTATTTTGATTATTTGAAATCCATTAAATCATTCAAAAAATCAACAGACTTTAACGACTCGTATTACGAAGGAATGTTGAATATCGGAAATTCCTATTGTAAGCTAGCAGAGGGTTATGAAAATATGCTTAAATTTCTACCTCCAACAAATTATACAGAACTAAAACAGCTATCCAAAATTGATAAAATTTACCGTGAACGAAAAATATACCGTGCTCTCGGACTTTTAAGACAATTTGAGGTTAATGCCATTGCACTTCTAAAATCAGGATTAAATACAAACACTGTCAATACTCTGATTGTCAATGCTAAAAATTTAGAAAGTTTAGATCCCATTTTGAAAAACTTAGATTTTTCGACCAAAGTTTCTACTTATTTGACAAATATACTTGCAACAAAACAACGTCCTTCCATCGAATTTATTCAAAACTTTAGAATTCAAATTATTCGTTTAATATGCGTTGAACAAAATGTATCTGAGCCAGAATTTAGAGTCAATGCAGAAAAATTAAAAAAATCATACATTGATTCTGCCAAAGTTTATTTCGACAAAACCTATCAACTTAAACCAAAATTAGAATCTTATTATTCTTCTTTGAATGGTTTCGCAATGTCTTTATCCGATTACAATATGCTAATTGACGTTCAACTGAAATACCTAAAACATTTTAAATCCAAGTACAATGCACCACAATATATTCAATTAGCTAATGCTTATTATTCACTCGGAAATTCAATGAAAGCGAAAGAATACTTTAAAAAAGGAATGAGTGATTTACAAAAAGAAAGAGCTGATTTAATTAAGAAAACACCAAAAACCACCGAAGAGGACAGTAGAATCATTGCACTAGAATCAGAAATTACACGTTTAACACAATTCGTTCAAAACTTAAAACAGTTAAAACAAAAAACCAACAATTGATACCTTTTTGATTCAAAAAAGCTAAATCAGAAAAAACAATGCTACTACTTGAACTACTCTTCTGGACTGCTTTTTTGCTGATTGCACATAGTTATCTTCTATATCCAATTTTTACTCAATTAGTAGGTCGCTTTTTTAAAAACAATTCTGAACTTTATCTTCCAACCGATGAATTGCCAAAAGTAACAGTCTTGATGGCAGCACATAATGAAGAGCAAGTAATTGAAGAAAAAATCAATAGTCTTCTCAATTCCAATTATCCGCCTTCAAAACTTGAAATTTTTATTGGATCCGATTGCTCAACTGATAAAACGGATGAAATAATAGAAAAATATGCTTTATCAGACAATCGTATTAATTTTCACAAATTCACGAGTAGAACAGGAAAAATTGGAATTATTAATTTTCTAAATCAAAAAGCAGATGGTGAAATTTTACTTTTAACGGATGCCAACGTTATTTTACAATCAAGTACACTTTTTGAATTAGTAAAACATTTCAAAAATCCAAAAGTTAGCTTAGTGGATTCTTTCATGAAGCATAGAAACTTAAAAGCAGATGGAATTTCTTACCAAGAAAGCAATTACATAACGCAAGAAGTCAATACTAAGCATGCAGAAGGTAAAATTTGGGGTAGTTTGATAGGACCATTTGGCGGCTGTTTTGCAATTCGAAAGGTAGATTTTAAAGCTGTACCACCAAATTTTCTTGTAGATGACTTCTATACTTGCATGCAGGTTTTAAAAAATAAAAAATACTGTATCAGTGAAGAAAAGGCAATTGTTTTGGAAGATGTTTCCAATAATATTCATTCGGAATTTAAACGAAAAATTAGAATTTCGGCGGGAAACTTTCAAAATCTTGCTCACTATTGGTCGCTTTTATTGCGATTTAATGGAACAGCTTTTGCTTTTTTTTCACACAAAGTTATACGTTGGTTGACTCCTTTTTTTATCCTTTTTATCCTAGTTACATTTCCTGTTTTACTTTCAAATAAAGAAAATTATTGGATTTTCGGAATCTTTTTATTGTTGTTATCGGCAGCATTACTTTGTGATTTTATTCTAAAAAAAGTAAATATTCACCTTTCGTTTTTGCGCTACCTTACACATTTCACTTCGATGAATATTGCATTGTTTTTAGGTTTTTTCACCTTCTTAAAAGGGATTAAAAGCAGCGTTTGGGAACCAACTCAAAGAAATCAATAAGATTAGTTTGTTAAAAATATTCACTTACGGAATCGATTCGATTGCTTCATTAATATATCTGGAATCTTATTTAATAGGGGTTCATAATGTATAATAATGTTATCTTAATTTAACTTATTTGATCCTAAAATAGGACAACTGCTAATTTATATATAAGTCATTTAAGGGTTGAAAAAACGATTCATTTGCAGTTCAATAACAAGAGTCTAACAAAAAAGCGGAAACCTTAATTTAACAAAATATTCTGGATGTAAATTATCCAGCAATTCGTAGATAAATGTACTGTCTGTTATAAAGCTTACAATACTAAAAAATGTGCGATTTCAGTACAAATAATACGATTTTTAAAACAATCTAAAATCATTTTCAAACAATTCTTAACTACTTCGACAATAGAAGTGCTATCGAAAATACCGAGACATTAAAATCAATGCAATGATCACAGATAACCAATAGATGAAACTCCCTAAAAATTATATGCAAAAAATACTAGACGATTTATGAGAAGAGAATGTCAGGATATTAAAAACCGTCAGCTTCCGGATATATAACGGGATACTCTTCCAAAAATTACAGGACATAAAAAAACCCTGACGATTCATGCGAATGTCAGGGTTTTAAAAATCGGCATCGACTTACTCTCCCACCCTCAAAAGGACAGTACCATCAGCGCAATCA
>JBILQY010000314.1:0-3700 GCA_044372955.1 Crocinitomicaceae bacterium
CAGTCGTTTCCCAATGACTCAAAAAGTATATGCCGTTTCTGGGCAATTGGTAAAAGAAGTCAATTCAATTCCGCTTATCGAAATAATGCCAAAAGGTTTCGCAGCAGTTCGCATTGGAAAGCGCAATTTATATTGGAGAGACGATCATCCTTCAAGTTTGTTTTATGTCGAAGCTTTAGATGGCGGTGACCCTGCAAAAACAGTAGAATTTAGAGATGAATTGTTCAGCTGGACAGCTCCATTTGAAACTGCTCCAACTTCGATTTTGAAAGTAAAACAACGCTTTGAGGATGTGTTATTTTCTGATCAAAACTTGATGATAGTAACCGATTCTTGGTACGATACGCGCAACCAAAAAACCTATTTGGTAAATCTTTCGGATAATAGTCACAAGATTATTTTTGACCGAAATTATCAAGATGCTTACGGTGATCCGGGCGTTTTTCAGCAAACGAAAGGAAAATGGGGACGCGATGTCTTAAGCATCAATCAAAATAAATTAGTCTTATTTGGTGACGGTTTCACAAAGGATGGTCAATTTCCATTCATCGATGAATTTGACTTAACAACTTTAAAAACCAAACGAATTTACACAGCCAATGTACCCGGTAAAAAGTTGGATTTAATTGATTTTTACGACTTACAAAAAGGACAAATTTTGGTGCAATTGCAAAGTAAATCCGACTATCCAAATTTCTTCCTTCTAAACATCAAAAATTCTAAATCTACCCAATTAACTTTTACTAAAAATCCGTTTGAAGCTATCAAAAATGTTGAGAAACAAGTGATCAAATACAAGCGAAATGACGGAGTTGAACTTTCTGGAACACTTTATTTACCAATAGGTTATGACAAAGTAAACAAGCCAAAAGTTCCGCTCTTAATTTGGGCTTATCCAGAAGAGTTTAAGGACAAAAACAGCGCAGGACAAAACAAACAAAATCCGAATGAATTCACTTTTCCTTATTACGGTTCTTTTGTTTATTGGGTAACGAAAGGCTATGCTGTCCTTGACGATGCATCTTTCCCAATCATTGGCGAGGGAACAGAAGAGCCCAACAATACTTTTATCGAACAGTTGGTTGCAAATGGACGTGCAGCGATTGATGCGGTAGATGCTTTGGGTTATATCGACCGAACTAAAGTGGCAGTTGGTGGACATTCTTACGGAGCGTTTATGACCGCAAATTTACTCACACACTCCGAGGATTTCGCTTGTGGAATTGCTAGAAGTGGAGCTTATAATCGCACACTTACACCTTTTGGTTTTCAGTCGGAGCAACGCAATTTTTGGGATGTTCCAGAAATTTATAGTGAAATGTCACCGTTTTTTACCGCCAACAAAATGGATAAGCCAATTCTTTTGATTCACGGTGAAGCAGACAATAATCCTGGTACATTTACTTTACAAACAGAGCGTTATTTCCAAGCAATCAAAGGATTAGGAGGAAAAGCACGAATGGTCATTTTACCAAAAGAAAGTCACGGATATGTCGCTAAGGAAAATATCTTTCACGTACTTTGGGAGCAAGAGCAGTTTTTGGATAAGTATTTGAAGCAGTAGTTACAGGTTTTGTAAGTTGCGGTAAGTTGCGCAACTACCGCAACTTAGTATTTGAATGAATTTTTCCAATTATTTCATTCAATAAAAAACAATTCAAACATTTGTATTTAATCTAATGAACAAATTAAACCAACATATAAAATACGGTGAAGTCTATCGGAGATCTGATTTGGAATATTATTCTAACTCAATAGATAGACATTTAGCTGAATTAACTTCTGAAGGAATATTGATAAAAGTAAGTCAAGGGTTGTATTATGCACCACGAAAATCAAAGTTTGGTGTTGTTCCTCCAAGTAATCACACATTAATTGAGCGATTTTTGAAAGATGAGAATTTCCTTTTACTTTCTCCTAATATGTATAATAGTCTTGGTATTGGATTAACTCAATTGTATAATATTACTTGGGTTTATAATCATAAGCGAAAAGGAAAATTTGAGTTGAACGGTAAACAATTTGAATTCAAACTAAAAACATCTTTTCCAACAGCGGTCACCAAAGAATTTCTTTTGGTAGATTTATTAAATCAATTGGAATACTTGGCTGAAGAACAAGATGTGGTGCTAACTAAATTACCGTCTAAATTGAAAGAGTTTCATTTGACTGAACTAATGAAGACTACCCAACAATACGGTTCAGGAAAAACAAAACGCCTATTAAAATCGCTCATCCGAAAACATATTTCCAATGAATAGATTTATACATCAAGATCTAATTGATATTAAAAATAAAGATGCTATTATTTTTTCATTTTTAATTTCTGAACCTCTTCGTATAAAATCTCAAATCGGTCTATTTTCCTTGTCCATTCAACTATTTCCAAATTCATCCACTCCAAAGTTTCTATTATATTTCGATGATTAATTTCCAATATGTTTAACTCATTACAAATTGGTTCAAAGTGAAAAATTCGATTTCTAAATTTGCGAATATTATTCAGCTTAAATGCAATAGTATTTCTATGTTTTTGTTCTTTTTCTAACATTGGAAATACATAAATTAAAGGCTTCCAAAAATCTTTAGCGTATTTTTTGTTAAACAATGCAGTCCAAAATCCTAATGTTAACTCTGAAACTAATTTGTCAATAGTGAATTCTTTTTTCTGAAGTAAAATTTTCGATTTGGCTACTTTTATTTGGTCTATGAGTTCAGGGTAATTTATTTTTTCAAACCAATTTTCCGTTTTAAAATGTATTGAAAATGAATTATGAATTGAATTTCTAAGAGCTATTTCAAAATTAGAAAGTAAAGGATAAAGAGATTCTGAAATTTGAATGTTTAACTGATAATACTCAATTGCTTTTTCTTTATCGTTTGGAAAAAGTTTGTAATATGTTTCTAAGCGACTCTTTGAAAATAAGCGTTCTAGAATTTCAATTTGCATAAAATGGAGAATTGTTTTTACTAAAGATAATAAAAATGTAATATATTTGCAATGCGATACCCAGTAAATCCTCTCTCTATTTATTAGATGATGAAACTGGGTTTTTGTTTTTATGGTATCCATAAAATCGATCAAAAATCTCCAACATTAAATAGTTGATCTAGTGTTGGATTTAGAACTGCGACTCTAAGAGGAAACTAACAAACTCATAATCATATCCACCAGTTTTAAATTTATCGATTCAGCAAAATGCATTGTTCATTTCGAAATCAAAGAAAGAAGAAAAATCTATTTTGACCTTTGTAAACTGAAGCGATTGAAAAGGAGGGAAGTGGAGTGATTGAACCTTATTTTTAGAATAAATCTAACCTACCTTTTTCTAATTTTCTTTCCTAATTAGTAATAACATAACCTACTTTTTTAAGACTATTCACAAAAAGATTATAAGATATAGACATTTCAGATAAATATGATTCATCTAGATCATAAGTTGTTTCAACCTCCTCTTTAAAGGCATAAATTACAATTTTTTTACTTTTAGTTTCGTTCTTTTTTGAATTTCTCACAACTACTTCAACAATCTTAATTATATCTTTTTTACTTAATTGAATCAAATCATTCGATCTTGGATCATCAATACAAATTTCTTCCTGTGAAATAACAATTTTATCAAACATGGAATACCTCAATCTTCGGTATGCTAGGTAGTAAAAAAATAAAGCAATTGCACCAACTACTATTTTAGGTAAT
>JBILQY010000315.1:0-3694 GCA_044372955.1 Crocinitomicaceae bacterium
TTTTTAATGGCTTCCACGACTTTTGGATGACGATGTCCGATGTTGTTCACCGCCACACCAGCAATCATATCCATAAAAACTTTCCCAGATTTTGCTGTGATGTTTATTCCTTCCGCTTTTTCAACTTCTATCAAAAATGGAAACGGATTTGTTTGTCCAAGGTGTTCTAAAAAAAAATCTTTATTACTCATTTATTTCTCTAAAACTTCAATAATTGGTTGTCCAGTCATTGCACCCGAACGTTGTAAGTTCAAAATATGGGTTAAAGTTGGGGCAATGTCAATAATTTTATAAGGGGTGAACACATCTTTTGATTCAATTCCTGCACCGTACCATAAAAGTGGAACATGACCATCGTAATTAAATGCAGAACCGTGGGACGTACCTTGATGATCTTTTTCAGATTCTTTCGATTTCGGTAAGTATCCTGGTTCTAAGATAAAAAGAACATCTCCGCTTCGATTATATACAAAACCTTTGCGCAACATATCTTTCCATTCGTTGTCACTCGATGTGTTTTGTCCCAACTCACTTGCTGTAAAAACGGCTTTAACACTTTTCCAATAACGCACTTTTGCAGCAACAAATTGAGCAACAACTTCTCTACTTAATTTTAATGAATCAATTCTTTTATGGTTCAAATAGATGTTTAAATTTTCCTCGTACTCAATTAAATCAGCGCCAAATTCAGTAATTGTTGATTTTCTCAAATCTTCCATATTTTGATTCAAATAGAAATAACCTCCAGGCATTTTTTTATCTACTAACATTTGTGGAACTGGAACAACAGCATGGTCTGCGGTTAAGAAAATTGTAAAACCTCCTCTTCCGTACTTTTTTAATAAACCATCCATCAATTTTTTTAAATCGCGATCTAAACGAACATAAATATCTTCAAGTTCCAAAGAGTAAGGTCCAAAAGCGTGTCCTGCAATATCTGGTGTTGAATAACTGATACACAGCATATCGGTTTGATTATCTGCACCTAAACCTTCTTTTTCGATTGCTTCCAACGCAAAATCTGTCAACAATTCATTAGCAAAAGGTGAAGTGGTAAATAGTTTTGGACTTGCTTTTCCTCCGCCCATTTCTATAAAATTATAAGGAAAAGTTGCACTTGTTTTTCCTGACAAAATCACTTCATACGGACTTTCATCAACAGAAGAATAGCGTTCTTTTGGCAATAATAATTCCCAAGTTTTAGTATAAGTTATTGCATTTTTACTTGCGTTGAAATCGCTTACCCAAGTTGGTAGTTCTTTTTTGAAATAAGTACTTGTGATAAAAGTTCCAGTTGCATAATCGTACCAATAAGAACCATCACTCAAATGTCCGCCGGGTAAAATAGAACCTCGGTCTTTAATCGACATTGAAATCACTTTCGCTTTTGGATAAGTCATTTTTAATTGGTCAGTAATCGTGTATGTTTTTAAATTTTCAGGCGACATTTGTCCTTCTTTGGAGCTACTTCCAACCGTTGAAACTGAATTATCTTGCACACAATACATATTCCCTTGTGTTTCACGGTTATACCAATCATTTCCTACGATTCCGTGATTGCTTGGCGTAGTTCCCGTATAAATTGATGCATGACCAGGACCTGTGTAGGTTGGAACATAATTATACAAGGTATTTCTACAATTCATTCCTTTTTTCAAAAAGCGATTAAATCCACCTTCCACAAAATTGGCTTGATAGCGGTATAAATACTCGTAACACATCTGATCTACTACTATTCCAACGACTAATTTTGGTGGTTTAGAACGTTGAGCCTGACTCGAAAAGGCAATTAAAAACGTTGCAAAAATGAATGCGATATTTTTCATTGAAGTATTTTTTCTCAAAAATAGTCATTGCTTGTGATTGAATTGTTAAGTGTGATTTTTTTACGCAACTAAAATTCCAACTTTTTCGTCAATGAAACACAAAAACTAAATTATGAGAATAACCTTACTTTCAACCCTTATGGCTTTCTTTTCTTTTTTCAATGGAAATGCTCAATATGTCGCAACTTATGGCACTTCAAGTCCAACGGCTTGTGACGGATATGCTTACATTCAAGATTCAAATTCTGTTACTTCCGTTTTAAACTGGACAGATAATTCAACAATTATTCAATCAGGAACCTATTCAATTAGTAACTTGTGTCCAGGGACTTATACGGTAACTTTCAATACCTTGAATGGAACTATGACTGAAACTTTTACAATCGGTTCTAATTCAAATCCGTGTGCAAATTTCGTAGCAACTGTTACTACAACTGACATTACAGATCCAACTGTATGTGATGGTTCTGCCACAATTGCTGTTACAGGAGGTTCTGCACCTTATGCTTACAATTGGTCAAATATGAATAACTATACTCCACAAGCAATGGATTTGTGTAGCGGATACTATACAGTTAGTGTTACAGATAACATGGGGTGTGTTGAAACTCTTAGCTTTAGCATTTTTAGTGATAGCTTAAACAATCCAGATTGTACAGGTTTTTACGCAAACATGACAACAACAAACGCAACTTCTTCCTTGATTTGTGATGGAACTTATGCAGTTGCAGTTGTAGGTGGAACAGCTCCTTACACTTTTTCATTAGCTAACGGTATGACTGGTCAAACAGCAAGTGACTTATGTGCTGGAACTTACACTGTTGCCGTAACAGACGAAGCTGGATGTTCAACAACAGCAACTGGTGTGATTACTTATTCAAACTCAACTATCGGCGACACAATCATTTTCACAGGAACAATTTTTAATGATTCTTCAGCAATTGGAACGGTTACAAGTGAATGGATTGACAATTGTACTTTTGACTTCAATACTGTCGTAAGTGCTTCTATTTACACTTATTATGCTTACGGAGATTCCACTTTGGTAACTTGGGAAATTGGTTTGACGAATGGAACTACTGTGATGATAGATGCGATTTATCAATTTAATTCAGGAGTTGGAATTTACAATGTAACTTTACTTTTAGTTTGTGGACAAAAAGACAATCCAAAATACTTGCAAATTAATTCTCAAATCAATTATCAGTTAGTTGGGATTTCAGAAAATGAAACAAACGATTTACAGTTATTCCCAAATCCTGTTCAAAATGAATTAAATATTACTGGAATAACCGAACCTTCTGCTTATGAAGTTGTTGATTTAAATGGTAGATTGATTTTGAATGGAAATATTACAACAGAGACAGCAAAAATTGATGTAACTAATTTATATAATGGCAATTATATCTTTGTAATCAAAAACTCAAAAGGGGTTTTACATTACAATTTCGTGAAATAAGTATCTCTCTCTTATCAAACGGAAAAGGCAGGAACATTTAAGTTTCTGCCTTTTTTTCGTAATATTGAATTATGAAATCTATTTTATCTGCGTTATTTCTCTTTTTGTTTAGTGCTGTTCAATCGCAAACTGTAGTTCCAATGAGTCATGATGGATTATTGCGCAATTTCATTTACTATAAACCTAGCACATGGAATGCTTCACAGGAATTACCATTGCTTATCGTTTTACATGGCTTAACGCAAACTGCAGCTGGAATAATGGAAATAACCAACTTTAACACAATTGCAGAAGAAAATAATTTTATCGTTTGTTACCCAGATGGAAACAACAATGCATGGAATGCAAATATGAATGTTTCTGTTTCAAGTACTGATGATAAAGGTTTTATTGAAAAAATCACCGCTTA
>JBILQY010000316.1:0-3684 GCA_044372955.1 Crocinitomicaceae bacterium
TTGGAGTCAAACGCGGACCAGCGATATAAATAGGTTGTACAAATGTAGCTAATGAACCGATTGTCCACTGTTGTCTTTTCGGTCGATTTCTGTGGTCAACACCAAACCAAAGAACTTTTAAAACAGTTACTTTATTGAAAATTGCATCCACTGAATCGAGGTATTCTTTTCGATTTTGAAAATCGCGAATACTGTCTTTGGCAACGATAAATTTTCGTTCTTCTTCCGTTAAGGTTGTTTGTCTGTTTTGAGCCCAAAAAGAGGTGTCTTTCTCATAAGCTTCTTTCTCAGTGACAGCTAATTCAGTACTAAAGAATTTATTACCGAAAGAAGGTTTAAAGTTGTAATTCGAGAAAATAGCGTTCGTTGAGCATTTAGAAACTTCGTTTTTATAGCGAACACCGTAAGTTAAATTTTGAGTTGCAAGTACACAAATTGAATCTCCTGGATGAGTAAACGTTTGTTCAATCGTAAAATAATCGTAAATCAATAAGTTTCCTTTGTTCATTGTTAACTCTAACTTTTGAACCAACCACAAACTATCTATTACGTAAATATATCCTTCCAAAGTAGTGGTTGCCGTGTTTCTTGGAAGAATTTTGATTTTAGAAATCATTCGTCCATTCTCAAGGTATTTTTTCTCTAAACGATATTTATAAGATAAAATTCCTGGAGCTGAAATAGGTGAACTTACAGGCGTTTGATGCAAATCGTCCAAATGCAGCAAATTTTCAAAGAAGTTGAAATTGGATTTAACGGTTGTTGTGTAATATAAAGACTGTGCATTTCCACGTAAAGTGTAAGCATTTCGAATCTCTTTTACTTTATTTCCGGGAGCATAATTACGTGTTAATTGCACTTCAACCAAATTCATTTTATCCGTCCAATCGCCTTTTTTCTTTTTATCACCATCCAAAGGGTCAGTATCGGTTTTAGTGACTTCCTCGGGCTGTTTGTCTTTTAATTTTGGATCTAGTTTTTCTGTTGCTTTGATGTAAACATCTACTACATGCGGGTAATTCCAAGGGTTGATTTTGTCGCGTTTATTTACCACCTCCATCATGATATCTCTACCAGGGTTGGTTTTCTTAACTGTAACATCTACAGACTCTAAATCCTTAAACTTTGTCGGAAACAATTGCATATTCCGTTCGATGTCGATATTATTTAAAGTAACATAAGCCTCTCTATCGTCAAATCCAGCCGCTGAAAATATAAGGAAATACTCACCAGGCATCATTGAGAGCTCATACTTACCATTAACATCTGAAACCGTTCGTTGGTCCGTCGCATTTTTTACATATACTTTAGCAAAAGGTATGGGCGTGTTGCGTTCATCAACTACTTCTCCTCTCACAAACTGTTGAACAAATGCAAAAGAAGATAAACCAAGAAAGAAGAGTAAAAAGAGTGCTTTTTGCATTTTATATTAGACAATCGAAAGGTTAAATTTGTTACAGTTGCTTTATTGTATATTCAGTCTAAGCTACAAAAGTAATAGCTTGATGTTTTTAAAATTCAAGATTGTGTTCAATGAAAAAGAACAAGGAAGAACAGTTCTTATAATTGGATAAAAGGATAAAAGTTACTTCTTTTCCTGTGTTTTAGTTTGTTGTTTTTGCTGTTCTAGGTACTCCAAATGTTTGGCCATTCTTTTCATCATATACGATTTAAAGAAAAACATACCGAAAGCTGTTAACACAAAAACGTAATAAACGCCCCATTTGTTAAAGCCTTGCGTTAGCACTAAATAAGTTATTAAAAGTGAAAGAGCTACGGCTATGAAAAGCCAAACCAAACGCATTATTTTATTGTATGTTTCCATGTTTTTTATTAATTGATTTCCAATTCTTCTTCAATTTGAATTTTACCTTCTGGTTTAAGAAGTTCATATTTATCAAATTCTTGTGTTGTTTTTAATCCGTCTTTTCCAATTACAATTCCCTTAGGCGACCGAACAATTATTTGAGAAAGCGAATAAATCGTACTATCCCGTTGATTCCAAAATAAAGCTTCTGTTTCTAATAATTGTTTGTTTTTGAAATTGTATAATCGCACGGAATCTTTTACAATTATAGTACCATTTGTAAAGTTAATTTCTCCATTTAATGCGAAAAGTGTCGAAACGATTTTACCTTGATCATTAAAGAAATTTACACGTAAACTGTCTTTAACTTTTGTAATGTGTTGTTTTCCTCGAAATGTTTCGGCAAGGCTTGCTAGAATCTCTACTTTAGCGTAGCCACTATCTGAGATTACAATACGTAAATCCTTTGTGCTTTCATCCGGTGCTTTGGTGTCGAAAGTGATTTTCTGTATAGTTTCCAAATCATTTACACACGAAAAAAGAATTCCTGTCAAGCAAAGCAAGACAGGAATTAGATGATTTAATTTTATTTTAAAGTGATTCACTATTTTAAAGAAACTGATACACCCCAACAAGAAAGTGAAACAGAACTTGGATTGTTGTTTTCAAATTTATCACTTTCAGTAGGACCATTTGCTCTAAATCTTGCAGCAGCACCTCCGTCTCCACCTCTTTGAGCTAATTCTGCTGCGTATAAGTAGTTACATTTTCTATCAAAAGTTGAAGCTCCACAAGAGTTTGCAGTTTTAGCAACGCAACTTGCAGCGATTAATAATGCTTTATTGCGATTTGCACCAGAGATTCCCATTGCAGTTCTGTAAGCTGTATTATAGGCATCTTGATCGTGGTATTGGATTTCCAAAATCATAAATTCAATATCTTCTTTCTTTACAGCATCAGTTGTCATTCCTTTTGCTTGATTTAAAGTAGTGATTGCATTTGCATATTGTTTTTTAGCTTTTTGTAATTGTGCTTTTGCTAAAACAGCGTCAATTGAATTGTCGATTTTAATAATGGTGTCTACCAACATTTCATATTCTTTACTTCCAGTACATCCTTTATCTTTCAATAAAGTCATAAAGTTGTTAACTGCTTTTTTCTTTGCTTCTACTTCTTGAGGAAGTGCAGACATAAATCCAGCTAAGTCAGGTAAAATATCATCACAAGATCTAACAACGGTATTAAAATAGGTAGTTAAATTTTCTTGAGATTTTACAGACATTTTTGCGTCAGTAATCAATTTTGAAAGTGTAAAATATTCAGAGATCAAACGTTTTTTCAAAATTGTTTTCTCCTCAGCAGTTGTTTTAACATCGTTATACATTGAATAGAGGTTAAAGTAATACATAGAAACTTGAGCCTCATTTAATGCTGTTCCAGACTGAGTAGCTTGAACATAAAGTTCGTCTGCTTTTATACGATTAAGTTTTGTAGATTGAAGTATAAAAGTAGCTCTAATCGCAGAATTTGCTTTGTCAAAATGTCCAGCTTTTTCAACGCGATCAAAGGCATCTACTAAACTATCTATATAGGCTGTTTTACGTACCTTATCAGTTTCTGAAGAAACGGTATTTCGCATGGTTTGAATCATACGGTCGTAGTTTGCTTTATCAAAACCACCACATA
The DNA here is from genome assembly GCA_044372955.1 of Crocinitomicaceae bacterium. Classification (GTDB taxonomy): domain Bacteria; phylum Bacteroidota; class Bacteroidia; order Flavobacteriales_D; family Crocinitomicaceae; genus UBA952. The sequence continues at coordinate 3,494 of JBILQY010000316.1, forward strand.
TAGTTTCTGCTTTGATATAAAATGCCGTTGCACCAGCATAATTTTTAAGTTTTAACTCTTCACCAGCAAACAAGCGCATTCTTTTACACTCTCTTTCTTGTGGAGTTTCCTCTTGTGCTTTCGCTTGAATAGCGGTTGCAACTACAAATGTTCCAAATAAAATTGCTTTTAGTTTCATTGTTTTTTTGTTT
>JBILQY010000318.1:0-3677 GCA_044372955.1 Crocinitomicaceae bacterium
ATTCGTAGAAGATAATAACAGCAATTGTCATTAAAATAATCAAATAGATCTTTTGTGATAGTAAGAAATTTTGAAATACAACAAACATTGAAAGCAAAAGTAAAGACATTGAATAAGCAGCTTGTTTACCAATTAATTGTGGTAATGTATTAAATTTCTTGGCATCTGTTTCCAAGTCTCGAGCATCCGCTGGAATTGTAAGTGCATAAAACAAAAGCAAGAACGACCAATTAGAATGTTCATAGTTTTTTTGCAAAACAGCAGGCAAAATAACTAATACAAAAGTCCAAATGAAGGAAACAATGAGTGCTTTAGTAAAAGGCAATTCTCTTAGTTTTAATAAAACATAGAGTAAAGAAATTAAAAAGCAAATCGCAAGTAATAAAATTAGTTTCGGATGAAATTGAAGTAAGTATAAGAACAAACTACTACTACTAAGAAGTCCAATAAAACTTAATAGGATGATACTTTTTTTGTTTATTTGAACCCATTTTTCTAATATTGGTTGAACTTGTTTTTTTTTGAATTTATACCAACGGTGAAAATTATATACTCCTAGAATACTGAAAAAAACGGCTAAAGAAAAAAGTTTATTTTCACTCCAGTTTTTTTGCAAACCGAAGGAAAAACTAGCAGCAAATAAAGCCAACAAAATGGAAGTGTTTAAACCAAATTGCACTCCTTTTTTTAGCATTTTAAAGTAGTTGGTGCTTCACCGTTTCAACCGAAATGGAACGAATACAATCATAGGTTTTTTTGGTTTTGCAGTTTTTACAATTTGGATCAAAAACGAGCGCAACTGCATTTTTTCCTAAAGCTTTCCATCTTCCTGGATGAATTGGTTTGCGAGCAGAAAATAATCCAATTGCTTTAATTCCGCACAATCCTGCAATGTGATAAGGTCCAGTAGAACAAGCAACTAAAGCATAGGATTTTGAAATTAGGAATTGCAATTGATCTAAACTTAACTTTCCAGTTGTGTCGATAATTGCGGGATCAACTGGGATTTGATTTCTGAATAGTAGCCCTTCATTTTCTGTCCCTGTGAAACAGACCGTTTTTCCTGCTTTCACTAATTCTGTAGCTAGTTGAAGGTAATTTTCAATCGGCCATTCTAAAGCGCTTCCTTGTGATTTGGGGTGTAAAATCACCAAGTTTTCAAAGTCACAATTTGTCAAAAAATCAGGAAGTTGTGTTGGCACTACTTGAAAATAATCATTTGCTTTTTGGCATTCTTCAAAACTAGGAACTTTGTTCAATCCCAATGGTTTAAGCAATTCAAAGTTGAGTTGTGACTCGTGAAGTTCAGAATTTTTCCGAGTGAAATTGACACGTTTATTACACGTCAACAAATGAAACAAGCGGTGAGAAGTTCCAATGCGAAGCGGAATTTTAGCTTGTTTTGCCAAAGACGCTATTTCTTTATTCGGGAAAACGTGAATAATGCAGTCTGCTCCTTTAAGTACATTGATTTTTTCCAAAGTAGGTTTATTGCTCAATTCCTCTAAAGCAATAAAATCATCGATAACACTGAAAGAAGCGATAACACTTTTGGTATAATTTCTACCTAAAAAAATCAGTTTCGCTGCTGGAAAATGAGAGCGCAACCAGCTACACATTGGCAAAGTCAATAATACATCACCAATGCTATCTGTTCTAGAAATGATTATTTTATTTATGAGCATTTAGTTCTCTTAGTATAGAATATTTTCGAAATGTTGCAAATGCGGATAATTTTGAAATTTGCCAGCCTGTTTTGCCGTCTAACAATCCTAATTTTAGAACAAAGCTTTTAAAGAATTGTGCTGCCATTTTGAGGTAAACAGTAAAAACACCAACGTTTTTCCCTTGTTTTAGCAATTCACCAGCTGCGATTTTACTGAAATATTCTATTTGTTTGAGGTGATCTTCTTTTGTGTAATAGGAATAATGTAGTAAATCACCTTTTAAAAACCCCACCGATTCAGAAGCATTCCCTTCTAATTTATCGTGTGGATTAACGCCTCCCCATTTGGCAAAATTACGATCTACCAAGCGCACTTTCGTGTCTGGATACCAGCCGCAATGTTTCACCCAAGCTCCGCAGTAATTTGTTAAACGGTTCAGTTCATATAATTTATGACTTGTAATTGACGCATTTTTAATCTTTAAAATCGATTGAGTGAGTTCTTCTGTCAAAGCTTCGTCGGCATCAAGTGAAAATATCCAATCATAAGTTGCTTGTTTCATTGCAAAATTCTTCTGCTGAATGTGACCTTCAAACGGATTTTGAATCACTTTCGCTTGATATTTTTGACAAATTTCAAGTGTTTTATCAGTTGAAAATGAGTCAACAACTAAAATTTCATCTGCAATAGTTTGAATGGATAGTAAACAGCGTTCAATATTTCTTTCTTCATTGAAAGTGATAATGACAACAGATAACTTCATTTTACTTTGCTATTTCAACACTTTTCCAAATTGCTTCTATTTCACGAAGCGAATGTGTCCAACTTGTTGTTGAAGGTGCATCCACATAGCCGCTGACGCAAATCAACTTCTTTGTTCGAGGATGAACAAAATGAAAGGACCAAAATGCTCCACCAGTTGAATAGCTAGAATTGCCTTTAAATTGAAACATTCCACGCATTTCTAGTCCTTTGATAGTACTGTTAAAATTGGTTGATGCGTTCACTTCTGGGTACACAAATTCCGTTAATTGCGTTCCCATGTACAAGCCTTGAATTTCATGTGGAACATTGTATTTCAACATGGTATCTCTCGCTTGTAATAAATTTTTTAATTCTAGTTGTGATTTGTCTTTGAAGTCATATTGATAAATCATTACTCCGGAATAAATCGCACCAATATCTTGTGTTCCAGACCCAACGAATTCAATCGGACGTGAGGCTGTTGGCATTTCAATTCGGTAAAAATTCGGGCGAGTACTCACAATTTCCGCACCTTGTGGCAATGCGATTTGAATGCCAAAATTCTTTCTAAGCTTACGTTGAATACGTTCGTCGTCATTAGATTTGAAGTATTTCATCAAACGTTTCCACTCGATTAAATCAAATTCTGCATGAGCAAATTTCAAACCTGTTTGGCACGTTTCTATTAGTTGATTCATGTCTTTAGCAATCACTTCTACAACTAATTGTTCATCAGCCCAAACATTTTTACGCTTTTGAATTTTGCCTTTTTCAATTTTCGTTTTTGCATCGAGGGTAATAAATAAAATGTTTCTATGGCGTTTGATTGCACCATCAAAATTATTCGGTGTGCGATGTATCAATTCGAAAGTTGCCACATCTGGAAAATAAGGCATTATGAATTGAGTTAGATTGGTGTCTAAACACTTTTTCAAGTCTGAATTCCAAATTCCTTGGTCGCAAACCACTAATATTTCACCAACTTTTCCAGTTACAACAAGTCCACCTGAATATCTTCGCTCATCACAAGAAGTTAAAAATAGCGTGGAAAAAAGCAATAAAAACAAAAAAAGGCGCATAATCTAAAGTTTATTTAACTCGAATTCTTTGTCCAACAGTCAAACGACTAATATTGATTCCAGGATTTATTTTTTTCAATTGTTCCAAGGTCATATTGTGTCTTTGGGCAATTTTTCCAAAGGTATCACCTGATCGTACATTGTAATATTTTTTCGCTGGGGCAGGTGGAGTAGGGGTAGGAACCAC
>JBILQY010000412.1:0-2817 GCA_044372955.1 Crocinitomicaceae bacterium
GTTGTATGAAAAAGTGCGTGATGGCTTTCTTTACGATCCATTTCATTTGGATATCAGCCCTAATGCTTTAGTGGCGTCAGAAGTACTTCAGAAGAAGCGTGCATGGTGTGTGGAAAAATCACTTGTTTTAATCGCCTGTTTACGTGCTTTGGAAATTCCTGCGCGATTTGGATTTGCAATTGTGGTGAATCATTTAGGGATTGAAAAACTAGAAACTTATTTAAAGCGAAAGGAAATCGTTTTTCATGGTTTTGTTTCTGTGTTTTTGGAGGGTAAATGGGTAATTTGTACCCCAGCTTTTGACCGTAAAGTTTGCCGTTTTGCTGGAGTCGAACCTTTAGTTTGGGATGGTGAAACGGATTCTTTGTTTCAAGAATTTACAGCAGATAAACGCCACATGGAATACATTAAATATTATGGTTTTTTTGATGAAATTCCTTTTGAATTAATGCGTTCAGAGATGCAACTTTTCTACCCTCATTTGTTTGAAGAAAAAATACAATCGAAGGAATTTAGTTTTGACTTCTAAGAATTAAATTGGTCGTAATAATTATTCAAATTTGTAGTTTAGTAGGATGCTTTAGAATTTTGAAATGCTTATTCAGATAAAGAATAACAGACAGAAACAACAACAATTTTAAACACTCCTATCAGTTAAAATCATTTTCACTTTGCTTGCTTAATTAAAAAATGTAAACTGAATTTGCGTTCAAATTTCTATTTTTACAAACATGTTAACCCAAACGGAAGAAAATTACCTAAAAGCGCTGCATAATTTGACTTGCAATGGAAATGAGCAGGAAGTAACAGGAACGAATCAATTAGCAAAGCATTTGAACGTTCGTCCTGCCACGGCAAATGATATGCTTAAAAAACTGAAAGACAAAGCTTTGGTTGAACAAGAAAAATACGGTAAAATTACCTTGACTGAGGAAGGCAAAAGTTGTGCTTTGTTTATTATTCGAAAACACCGTATTTGGGAAACTTTTCTCCATGATATTCTGCATTTTGAAAATCATGAAGTGCACGAAATAGCTGAGCAATTGGAACATATAAATTCTGATAAACTCATCGATCGCCTTGATGCTTTTTTGAATTATCCAAAAGTAGATCCGCATGGAACAGAAATCCCTGGGTCTTAATAATTTTTTACACTCCATTTTATGACAAATCGCTTTGTTCTTACGTTACTTGCTTTTGTATTTCCTTTTTTAGTTTTCTCGCAGCTTGATCTAAAAGAAATCATGAAAGGTCACGACTTTGTTGGTTATTTACCTGATTATCAACGCTGGGCAGCAGACGGTAAAATGATTTATTTTGAATGGAATCTAGACAAAGAACCGGGAAATTCAACTTACAGTTATGATTTAAAATCGGGAAGTTTAATCAAAATTGCCACTAAAGATTATCCTCGAATTGTGAATTTTGATGCAAAACAAACGACTTACGAAGAACAGTTTTATTCAACAGGAAATGCATTAGTCGCTTTTAATAAAAAGACTGCAACGCAAGAAGTGATTTTTCAACATTCCGAATCTTTGTTCAATGTTCAACGCTTGAATGACCCGAGTAAAGTTGTGTTTCAAATGGGACAAAATTTATTTCTTTGGTCAGGAAAAACGCTTTTGCAAATCACTAATTTCAAAAGTGGAGAAGCGAAAGAAACCAAAATTGATTCTACGTTTTTAATGAAACAACAAACAGATTTATTTCAATATATACAGGATAAAAACAAAGCCAAGGATTGGTACAACAAGCGAGGCAAAGAAACCAGTTTTCCATTTCCAAAAGAGAAATTCACTGGCAATGATGTTGTTGGCGACTTACAAATTGATCCTTCGGGGAAGTTTATTGTTTACACCACTTATAGTTCAGCAAAGGAAAAATCGACAAATTACACGCAATTTATTACTTCTGATGGATTCACAAAAGAACAGCAAGCACGGTCAAAAGTAAGTCAAAACGAACCGAATCAAGCTTTGTATTTGTTCCAGATGGCAAACGATTCGCTCATAAAAATTGATTTTTCACATTTGACCGGAATTAGAAATAAACCCGCTTATCTAAATGATTCTAAAAATCCGCTTTATGAAAAAGACAGAGAGATTTTTATTCATCCCTTGGTTTTTGCAAAAAATAGTCCTTTAGCTTTGTGCGACATCAGAAGCGCTGACAACAAAGATCGATGGATTGTGGTTGTTAACCTTGAAAAAGCTACCGTTTTTGAAATTGAACATCAACACGATGAAGCTTGGATTGGTGGTCCTGGAATTGGTTCTTGGAATTCAGAAGTTGGCACCTTAGATTGGTTAGAGGACGGAAAAACGATTTATTTTCAATCGGAGCAAGATGGTTATTCACACTTGTATTTGTATGAATTAACAGCAAGCAAAAAGTCACAATTAACCAAAGGGAATTTTGAAATTCATGCTGTTCAACTTTCAGCGGATAAAAAAACATTCTACCTTACTAGTAATCAATCGCATCCTGGAAATCGGAATTTTTACCACTTTGAAATTGCGACAGGAAAAATGATTCCAATTTTAAGCAATGATGGTTTTTATGACGTTTCTGTTTCTCCTGATGAAAAAACTTTAGCTGTCCGTTATTCCAAAACGAATCAACCGTGGGAAATTTTTACCACTGTAAATTCAACCAAAGCTTCAGTTCAGCTTAAGCAGTTGACGAATTCAACTACCGAAAAATTCAAAGCTTATCGTTGGCGAAATGCTCCTGTCATAACTTTCAAAGCTTCAGATGGTAAAAACGTTTACACTCGTGTTTATGAACCGGAGAGTTCTAAGAAAAATGGAGCTG
>JBILQY010000030.1:0-13667 GCA_044372955.1 Crocinitomicaceae bacterium
ATTGCATTACTGGGCATTGAAACCATTGACGGAAAATCGCATAAGGATAATTTTTACCATACCTTAGAAGTTCTGGACAATGTGGCCGGAATGTCTGATTCATTATGGTTGCGTTGGGCGGCAATCATGCACGATATCGCAAAACCACCGACAAAAAGATTTGACAAGGAAGTTGGTTGGACCTTTCATGGACACGAAGATTTGGGTGCGCGTATGGTACCGCGAATTTTTACCCGGATGCGCTTGCCTTTGGATCATAAAATGAAATACGTACAGAAATTGGTGCGTTTGCATTTGCGTCCCATAGCCTTGGTTAAAGGAACGGTTACAGATTCAGCCATTCGTAGGTTATTGAATGAAGCCGGAGATGACATCGATGATTTAATGACTTTATGTAATGCGGACATTACTTCCAAAAATGAATTCAAAGTAAAGAAGTTCAAGAAAAACTTTGAAATAGTCGCTCAAAAATTGCGCGATGTAGAGGAAAAGGACAAAATTCGTAATTTCCAACCACCCGTTACAGGCGAATTAATCATGCAAACTTTTGGCGTTGGTCCTTGCGCTGAAATTGGGATTATCAAATCTCAAATAAAGGAATCTATTTTAGAAGGAACAATTCCAAACGATTACGATGCTGCTTTTTCGGAAATGCTTCGAATAGGGAAGGAGTTGGGCTTGGAGGTTAAGGGGTAGATTTCGTCTGAATCAACTAGGTTATTTCGTTTTATGGAATTTTAAAAGTGTTCATTCTAAATAAATCCTAATTATTTCAAGATGTGAATGTATGTATTTGCTGATTTACTAATGTGAAAATCATAGATTTTTTTGGCTTTTTCCAGCCGTTCGGGATTCAAATGTTTTAGTTCCTGGCACTGATCAAATTTATCTGTGTATCGCTTGATTAAACTATTGAATAGTTCACGCTTAGTTTGTGCATTGGCATCCTTAGGAATTTCTTTTTCCATATCAAAACCAAATTGGTTTGCCATTTTTACGAGAAATAATGAATCTTTTTCCGGAATTGTGCGTGAACTTTTAACTTTACTGATTTCAGCTTCTGATTGATTATTTTTTACGTTTGCTTTCTCAGTAGGAATATTATTTTTTGTTGTTTTTGGTTCGTCAACTTTTTCTAATTGTTTTACCTCTTTTCGATTCTCTGTTTGATCTTTATTCGGATTTGAAATAAAATAAATGATCAAAACAAGAAATAGTAAAATGCCAGTAGCTATAATGAATGAAGTTTTTGATATTGATTTGCGTTTAGAATCGATAATTTCTTTTGCAAAACCAAGGTCTATCTTAAAGTTATTATTCTGGTAATTTAGTTTTATTCTTTCCAATTTTTGCAAAAATTCTTTTAGTGTTGAAAATTCTTGGCCATCAAAAAGGTGAAAAATGCAATCCCAATCGTGTTTAGCTGAAATGGATCTCTCGTTTTGAATCGTAGATTTCGTGCCTCCTCTCCAAAGTGTATCATTTTGATAAACTGCATGTCCAAAGTCAATAATTTTCAGGATTTTTGATTCATAATTAATAAGGATGTTTTCCGATTTTAAATCCATGTGGAATACTCCTTTTGCGTGCAAGTAGGCAACTACCTCTAATAGTTGAATGAAATACTTGTTGATGGACGATTTTTCGTGTGGATAGATCTGAAAATAGTCATTCCAAGACAAACCATCTATGTACTCGCGATGAATATAATTATCTTTTAATGAGAATTGATAATAGGAACAAATAAAAGGATGTTGTAATTGACTTCCAATTTCAAATTCTCGCTTCAACGATTCGATACAAACCGGGTTCGACTTTTGGTTTTCTTGAATTGATTTTCTTATTTCCCAACGGTGCTTGTATTTTACTTTTTCAATGCAAAAATACTTACCGTCATGAAGCTTTTGCTCCATCGAAGGATTTTGTTCAAAAACAGATTCAAATTCGGAGCTCTCCACATTCAAAAGTAAAAAATTGTTTTTGAATCAAATTCCTATTTGAAAAGAGTGATACAATTTTTCTGCCTTCCAGGGAAGAAACTTGCTCCCCCTTTGCTTGTCTGCCGATGGCAGGAAGGAGACCAATGGGAATGATGCTTTGTCCTTATCAAAAATCACTTGAACAAAAATGAAGATAAAAACTAAATACCGTTTGAAAGAATACGGATGGCTGTTACACCGGAAATTTTTGCAGCAATGTAGGATCCCAGATTTTTATCATGCCTGATTACATTAGACATAAAAATTGGGTAATTGCGAACAATGTGATGAACCACAACAATATCTTTCTCTTTCAATTTTGAATTCAAAACTTCAAGTAATTCAAATTTAGAATCGCCCAAATACCGCAATTTTAATAGACGATTGGGTTCATAATGTAATGCTAGCTCAACATTACAATTCAATTCTTCAACGCGAATCTCCTCTACGATTTCAAACTCAGAACTGTTCGCAGATTTTAGTTCTATCAACAGATCATCGTAATTTTTGTATCCCAGGTAAACAGCAAGTGCATCCATGGTATATAATCGTGGCTCTTCAATTCCCTTAGCCAAACCAAAAAGACGTTTTACTGTAGTTGCACTGATTTTTTTAGTTGTATTATTCGAGATCTCATTAGCAAGCACCTCGCAATCTTTTGAATAGCGGATATCCTGTCCAAACTTTTGTTCTATACGATCTCGAATAATTTTTGATAACATCAATAAAAATTTCGTAACAAAGATATGTTTTGTTTTGCCTCTTTTTCGATTTTGAACGAAATGAACAAACTGAACTTTTTGTTCTAAATGAACAATACGGACAAAAAGGTCTCATGAATTGGTTTGGGATGGTTATAAATTTACGCGCTCAATTTTAATGTCATTTTGGGTTAAGTAAATATGTAAGATAAATATATCTATAAATAATATATGATATGCTGAATTACAGATAAATAAAAATGCCTTTAACTATCTGGAATCTTGATATATTATGTTAAAAGAATTTCTCTAATTAGGATAGTTGAGTAAATGAATGTTGGAAATTATAAAAGGAATTAAAATAAAATTGTTTATGATGAAAAAGTACTTTTTTTACTTTGCTTTTATTATCTTCTTTTTAGAAGTTGAAGTACATGCTCAAATACCTACTCAGCAGTGGTTAACGGTATTAAATGAGACGTCAGCATCAAATGATCTAATACAGGGGGGAGTGTCAAAATTTCCATTAGAATTAAATACAATTGAAAGTAAAATCGTTGTTGTAAATAACTTTGCCAATCAACCTGCTTCAACCGTTTTAAACACCATCGATGGTTCAATTGTTTTCTCAAATTCTCAGCCAATTAATGCTTATGGAAGAGATGTAGTATTTGAAGATAATGACAGCGTTGCTTCACTATCAACTGGATTATGGGGCGCCTCTGATGCATATATAAGTAAGTATGATTTAACTGGAAATTTTATCTTCAATAATTCTGTAAATAACTATAGAGATGATTATGCTATAACGTTAAAAAAAATCAATAATCAATTTGTGTTTTACACTTTAAATAGAGCCACTGGAACATCAATCTTAACTCACTCGATTTACTGTTATAATTCAGCAGGGATTCAGCAATGGACTAGTGAAATCAACGACTATGATTGGTTCTACGGTTATGAGGGTCGAATGACAACAGATATAGGAAACAATGTGATTTTTTCTGGAAAAAGACAGACTTCCACTTCTCCAAATACTTATGACGTTATTATAAGGAAAATTAATTCTAATGGTATTCAGATGTGGCAATCCTATTTTGATCAGGGTAATATAATGGATCATATAACAGGAAGATCATTGATAACTGATTCAAATGGAGATGTTTATTTTGCAGATGCTAATAGTAATAATTGGTCTGGTACGTCTTTTCGTTTGGTTAAATTAAACGGACAAGACGGATCTTTAATGTATAATCAATTAATTGGAAATACACAAGTTACGGATTTTAATTTTGCAAGTAATGGTAATTTAGTTGTGGGTACAGTAAATGAAGTTAGATCATACGACCCTTCTAATGGGTTAATGCTTTGGTCCCAATCTTATCCTAATATAAATTCTGTAAAAACAGACTCTCAAGGAAATATCTTAGTTTCAACATTAAATGGTCTACACATTTTAGATAATAATGGAAATTTACAATATACACTTAATGTTTCCATTTCTGGTTATTCAACAAATCACGTTTTTGCAATAACCGACTCCAATGGTGCAATTTATATTGTTGGATATAGAACATCAGGAAGTATTAATAAAGTATTTGTTGCCAAATATCTAAATTGTGGAATTACTCCAAGCGTTGTTGTAAATAACGATAATGTATGTGAAGGTCAAACGGCAACATTAACAGCTTCGCCATCTCAACAGGGTGGCTCATACATTTGGTCTTCGGGAGAAAGTTCACAATCCATAAATCCAAGTTTGTCAGGAACATATACAGTTTCTTACACCTTGGTCCCGGGTTGTATGTCTGCAACAGGATCAGGTTCCGTTGTGATCAATCCAGCTCCAACAGTAACAGTTAATAATGATACAATTTGTGAAGGTGAAAATATAATATTAACTGCCATTCCTTCTATACCGAGTGGTAATTATTCTTGGTCTAATGGAGAAAACACTCAATCAATTAATCCTATTTCAACCGGTCAATATACTGTTTCTTATTCTATTGGCACTGGATGTACACCTGGTATTGCTTCAGGAACAGTTTTAATTATCGCTAATCCTGTGGTCAATTTAAATAATACTCTGGTTTGTGGATTAGATTCATCTGAGATAACCTTATCTTATTCAGCACTTTCTAATGTGAATTTCCTTTGGAATACTGGTCAAACAATACAAAATATTACAGTCAATAACTCAGGGGAATATTTTGTTTCTGTTACAGATACTAATGGATGTTTTACCAATGATTCAATCTATGTATCCATATTAAATCCAACAATAATTGCAGGACAAACAGCTATTTGTTCAGGGGATTCGACTACTCTATCAGTCTCAACTGCGATGAATAATTCATCAATTTTGTGGTCCGACGGCACAATCAATCAAACAAGTATTGTACCTTATCCAACACAAACAACCACCTACAATGTTCATATTTCAGATGGTGTGAGTACATGCACAGATAGCTTAACAATTCTAGTAAATAACATACAAATCAATGTGGGTCAAGATATTTCTGTTTGCTCAGGAGATTCTGCTATGTTAAGCGCAACAGGATCGGCAACTTATCTCTGGGATAATGGTGTTATTAATGGCCAAACATTTGTGCCAACAATTGAAGGATATTACAATGTTATCGGGACAGATACCTTGGGTTGTTCAAAGAGTGATTCAATCTATTTAGATTTGTTACAACCAACTTCAAGTAGCATTTCTCCAGTAAATTGTACTAGCTATATTGCTCCTGATGGCATTGTTTATACCAATTCAGGTCAATACTCAGCAATAATTCCGAATGTAGCTGGTTGTGACAGCATCATTTCTATTAACTTAACGATTAACAATATAAGTTCCGGAATAGATACAAAAGTTACTTGCGATTCATACACTTGGATTGATGGAAACACATATTCAAGTAGCAATAATTCAGCAACTTTCGTTTTGCAAAATGCCAATGGTTGTGATAGTACGATTACTCTTAATTTGACAATCAATAAACTAGTCGATTTAAATGCGGGTAATGATATCAAAGCATGTGAAGGTGAGAATATTACGCTCACTGCCACCGGGGCAAACAGCTACAATTGGACTAATGGTGTGAGTAACGGCGTTCCTTTTATTTCTCAGGTTGGAACAACCATATACACGGTCAATGGAACTGACAATAACGGATGTACAGCAACAGATGAAGTTACAGTCATTATCGATTATTGTTTGGAGATACCTGGAGGAATATCACCAAATGGAGACAATGCAAATGATACCTGGACAATAAAAGGGTTGAGTCAATACCCTAATTCTAAAGTTTATATTTTCGATCGTTGGGGTCAAAAAATTTTTTCAGGCGATGCATCTAGTCCAACGTGGGATGGAACCGTTGAAGGAAAAGTATTACCCACAGCAGATTACTATTATATTATCGAATTGGGCAACGGAGAGAATTTAAACGGGGTGGTAACCCTTAAAAAATAAGTCATGAAACAAATTTTGATTATTGTAATCTGGTTACTTTGTTTAACAAAAGTTTCTGCGCAACAAATTTCCATGTATAGCCTGTATTATTGGAATGATTATGTTATTAATCCTGCATTTACGGGTATTAAAAACACTCCAAGAATTCAATTAGGGTATCGCAACCAGTGGTCAGGTTTTCAAGGTGCACCAAAAACATACACAGTCGGAGGTCATACAGGTTTTGAAAAACAGAAAATGGGTCTTGGAGGAATGTTTTTTATGGACGATCAAGGTGGAGCAATCAGACAAAATGGTTTTTTACTCAATTACAGCTATCAGTTAAAATTAAATCAAAATTCAGGATTAAGTTTTGGAATATCAGGTATTTTGAATCAATATGCTTTTAATGGATCAGGCATTTCTAATATCAACCCTGATGCTACACTTCAAAGCAATGTCACACAATTAGCTCCCGATATGAATTTTGGTATCGTTTATCATCTCAATAACAAACTTTTCATCGGGCTAGCAGCCAATCAATTGGTTCAAAGTAGATTGAGTAAATTCAATAATTCGTCTCTAATTTTGTCTAAAAATCAATTAATTCGTCATTACAACTTATCAGCATCATACTTAACCAAAGTCAATGACAAATTAGGCATTGAGCCCTATGCCCTACTTCGGACAACTTTTATTAAAGCACCTCAAGCTGAATTGGGTGGGAAAGTAACCTACAATGACCTTATTTTTGGTGGATTGAGCTATCGTACCAACGAATCTATTATTGGAATGTTAGGAATGTATTATCATAATTTTATGTTAGCTTATAGTTATGACTTTACAATTACTGCAATTCGTACTTATACCAGTGGATCGCACGAAATTTTATTAGCTTATCAATTTAAAAAGAACTCGAAGACTCCTGAAATTGTGATTGATCAACCAAAAGATACAGACGGAGATGGAATTTCTGACACTGAGGATGAATGTCCCAATCAAGTAGGATCTACAGAGCATCGAGGTTGTCCGGATACTGATGGAGATGGAATAAATGATAAAGAAGATTCATGTCCTGATGTAAAAGGATTGAAGGAGCACAAAGGATGCTCCGATGCTGATAACGATGGTATTATAGATAATTTAGACGAATGTTCGAATGAAGCCGGTCCAGTTGAAAATAAAGGTTGCCCATTCAAGGATGCTGGTATAAATGATAATGAAGATGAATGCCCTGATATGGTTGGAACTATCGAAAATAAAGGATGTCCTAAAATGGAAGACAAGGTGCAAAAAGAATCAGATTTCAAAATCCAAAACCTAGAATTTGATCCTTGTAAGGCAAACATTCGAGAACAATTTAAACTAACGTTGAACTCACTTTCTGAAAAATTAAAACAAGATGGATCGTTGATTTTAATTTTAGATGGGCATACAGATCATTATGGTACTGATGATGAAAACTTATTGTTATCAAAAAAACGCTGCGAAGTGGTAGCTAATTATTTAGTTTCTAAAGGAATTTCTAAAAATCGTATCAAAATAAATTATTTCGGTGAAACTATACCTATAAGCGAGAACACCACTGCTGAAGGACGTCAAAAAAATCGTCGGGTTGAATTAAAAATCATCGTTGAGTAAACCTTTGAAATTGTTTTAATTAAAGATGAAGACTGCGGAATTAAACTTGATATTTCTGTTCATTTATTGATATCGGTAAAATTTTTAAAAACAATAAACTTGTACATTAAATTCTTCAATCGATTCACTCTTTTTTGTTTTTGAACGAAATGAACAAACTGAACAAACTGAACAAACTGAACTTTTTGTTTTAAATGAACAATTCGGACAATACAGACTCATGAAATTAAACAATGTGAATATAATTTTGAAACATTTTAATGAATAAACACAAGGCGGAAACCGAAAAGCCATATGAGTAGGTTGGTTTAATTTAATTTTTTATGAAAAAGCAAGTTTGTTTTTTGATCTTATTTTTTTTATTGAGTAATATTATTGCTAGTTGTTCATCTGAAAACACAACTTCTAACCAAACAACAGAAAACTCAAAAACCGAAACTGATAACCGAAAGCATAATCCAATATCAGGGGACGTAAAAAATTCATCAACGGTAGAATTCTCTACGTTATTTTTTCATCCAAAAAGTGGAAAGTGTTTTAAGGATAAGGATTTAACCCAATTGTTCACTGGCTCCGCACAAGAGAAAAACAGCTCCGATCAAGTGATTCGAGAAACAACTTTTAAAAATGGATTTCGAATAAAAAACGAAACATGGAGTGATTTTGACGGTGAATTAATTCAAGCTGAAGATATGGAATACAAAGACGGTGAGTGGTATTCAGGTTGGAACATTAAGTTATATAAAAATGATGAATTAATCATTGTTACAAGATATTATTCTTACAAAAACGGTAGAGAGGATAAAAATAAATCGTGGTATATTTCAAATAATCAATTTGAAGACAATGTGTCTGAATTATGGATAAAAAGTGAGGTGGTTTGCAGTGGAGGATACTACCCAAGTCCAAAAACATTCCCTAAAACTAAACGTTTCTTTGAATGTTGTGAATCCAGAAAACTTGAAAAATTTAGATACAAAATATTTTAATATTAATTTCAACTAATTTGTATTAAAATCAATAAATCAACAATCATTAGGTTAAAATGTATTTAAATTTGTGCAATTAATAGTAGATTTGAATTAATCATGAAAAAAACACTAAATTTATGTGTATTCGCATTTTTTTTAAATGCATGTACATCTTCAAAATCTGAAGAAAATTCAACTCAAAATCAAAAAAAATCAGCTGTTATAGAAGATAGTACTCCCCTCATTCAAAACAAGGTTAAAGATGAAGAATCTGTACTAACTTTTAAGGAGTTGTATCCTAAATTAAAGAAAAGTTTGTTAGAGTATGTATGTGAAGATTATAACGTTAAGGAGGAACAAAATACATTAAATGCTTATTCGAAAGAATCGGATGGTTTTTTATCCTCTTGGGAATGGGATTTAAAAAATAAACCTTTGATGGTAAAGGATATTGATGATGATGGTCTTTTAGATTACACCATTGAATTAACTAATGCAGGAGGTGGATGTGGAGGTCAAATAGGCGAAGAAGAAAGATGGACTTTGTTTGGATCAAATCCAAAAGTTTTTAAATGTACTCATATTATACCATACAAGTCAGAAACAGGAAAATGGGAAAGAGTTAAATGATTTAGTTCAATAATCTAGAATAGTAAATCTCTTTTTTTTATCTCACTGAGCTGTAAAACAAAAATTATTCAATACGAATGAAACAACATTTTAGGCTGTTATTGCTGATTTTTACAATTGGTTTAATCCAAAAAGTTAACTCACAAACCGAATCTTCATGGCTTGAAAATTATGAAATTACACAATTACCTTCCTTAGAAAAGGATATTTTAGTTCTTAACATAAAAAATTCAGGTAAAAATAAAAAAGATTGTTTGCGAAAAGCCAAAGAACAGGCTTTGTTTCACTTATTGTTTAAAGGGATTTCTACTAACGAAATCTTGACAGGAAGTAATATTTTACCACGAAAACCCATTCCATTTTTAGAAAAATTTGATCAAAATGATGAAAAGAATGTCTTGTATCGATTTATTCGCAAAACAGGTTTTGAGAATATTGTTGATGCAGAAAATGACGAAACTATTGAACCGATTATAAATGAGGATAATTCAAAAACTTTTACTTCAATTATCAAACTTAATACTAGAAGTTTGATTCAGCAACTTGAGGATTCTGATTTGAAGCGAACGAATATTGAAGAACTCGGATTTAAGCCAAAGGTGTTATTTCTACCATCGGATTTGGAAAAAATTAAATCAATACTTGAGGGGCCAGATAATGGAGACTTAAAAAATGAATATTTTCAACAAATCGATTTATTAAAGAGTTCCATAGGAAAATCGGTTGATTTATTGAGCGTTGTTAACTTCAAAGAAAAGTTTCTTACAGAATTTAATTTAAATAATGAAAAACCGGATTATTTGAAAGAAAGTTCTCTTCAAATAATTTCAAGAATTTCATATGCAAATAGTTTACTGCAATTATCGGATTTTAGTTCAAGTGTTTCATTAAAAGCTTGCACAGACATAAATTCTTTAATTTTTTCCCAAATTAGTATTGCTTCATCTAAGGTTGCTGAAAGTAAACTTGATCAACTTAATAATATTTTAGACTCAGATTCAGAAAAAATCTGCGATGAACTTTATTTTCAACTAATTGAACAGAAAGACAAATTTAAAAACCTAAGTGTTTTTCTGAATTGTAACAGCAGATTAAAAATTGGCGTTGATGACAAAATAAATCACGCGGTTAATTCAATTTCGTTTTATGAAGTGATTCAGAAATATTTGAGTACAAAGGGGATTAAGTACAATGCGAATTCAACCAAAAATGGAGTGAAGGAAATTCAAGTTTCTTTAAAGACTTTTGAGGACACCTATATTTCGCAAGATTCTTTATTTGTAGATGATCTTTCTAAATTGATTGCCGAACAAACTGGAAATACCATAGACATAGATTTTATAGGAAATAAAATTGTTCACTTAGAATTAACGGATATTAAACGGTTGGATCGAAAACGAAAAATTGAACAAGATTATAAACAGGCAATTAGTCAAAATACATTAGAGTTGTACAGAGATTTTTTGAATAATTATTTTGATTCAGAGTATGTTACTGAAATTGAGAGAAAATTCAATGAACTAATTGTTTCCAAAGTAAATAACAAATTGAGTACAGAAGAATATTCAAATTTCTTAAAAGATAAGTATTGCACAACTAGCAGAGGAGCGGTTATTGATGGATTTATCGAATCACTTATTCTGAATTGGAATTTAATCGCTTCCATAGATGAGCTAAAAGCTTTAATTCAGACTACTAAATTAGCATGTAAGAACAACGTAATAGATTTTGATAAAACCGAAAAATACGGAGTTTTAATTAATCGCTACAATGAGTTGATTACCGAAAAAATCAAAGCGAAATTATCACGGGAAGAATATTCTGTGCTCTTGAAAGATGATTTTTGTACGTCAAGTAGAAAGGCAGTTGAAACAAGTTTTGTTGAGTCGTTAATACCAGTGAGTTGGAGGGAAATAAATACCTTAAAAGGAATAAATGAGTTAATTCGAGATATAGAATCGGCATGTGAGGTAAATAATTTAACTACCACTTTAACAACTGACTATCACTATTCAGTAAGTGATTTTTCAGAGGCAGGTAAATGGACTTTTGAAAATCTGAGAACATCTCATTTTGCCAATGGAGACACTATTTATGAAGCTAAATCTAATGAAGATTGGATTCGAGCGAATAACGAAAAAAGACCTGCGTGGTGCTATTTTAACAATGATGAAGGCAATAAGTGGAATGGAAAACTTTATAATTATTATGCTGTTAACGATCCACGTGGTTTAGTTCAAAATGGTTATTCAATTCCCTCTTTTGATGACTATCTAAAATTATTCAATCAAATGGGTGGTAAATTTATTGCTGGGAGAAGAATGAAAGCAATTCTTTTGTGGGGTGAAGATATGAGAGAAGATGAACAGTTCATGGGATTTACAGCAAAGCCGAGTGGGTATCGTAATGAGAAAGGAGATTTTCTATACAATTCAGGAAATGGTGAAATAAATTATACTGGATTTTGGACATCAACACAGAATGGAGAGAATGCGTCAGTCATTTGTTTAGAACAAAATAGCGATGAAGTTAAAGTCAATTCTTTTTCTGATAGAGGAAATGGATGGTCTGTAAGGGTTTTGCAAAAATCAAATTTGAACAAAAAATCTTTGCTTATTCTACCTATAATTGCTGAAATACAACTAAAAAGAGATCGACTTATTTTAAAAGAATTTCAAAATCAAAAGTATGATTATGATTTTTCGCAATTTTTTTATAGTCAATTTAAAGAGGAATTGAATATGTCTAAAATTCACTTTGACGAGCTAGATCCGATAAATATATATAATGTTTACAATCGAGTAATGAATAATCCCAACTCGATTAAAAATGGAATATTCCCATCTTTTACTCCTTATATACCGGAACCTGATCAAGGTGCTATGGGCGAAGGAGGAGATCCATACGGGTTGATTAAGGTTGGATATACTAATAATATTGAAGACTATAATGAATTTATTGATGGTTCAATTTATAGAGGACCTATTGTTGAAGGAAGTTTTAAAGGAGAAGGGTTTCTCGTTTTAGGAGAAGATGCTCAATCGTGGGGATTTGGAAAATTGGAATTGTCAAAAGGAGATAGATTTCAAGGGGATTTTGATGGAATGGAATTTACAAATGGCAAAATCACCTTTAAAAACGGTAATGTGTATGTAGGAGAATGTAAGTCTTTTCAACCTCACGGTGAAGGAAAACTTACTTTAGCTAATGGACAAGTTCAGCAAGGGAAATTTGTTGAAGGTGAGTTTATAAAACCATTTTCGTGCAAGGAGTCAAAAATAGGTAATCAAACTTGGATGGCTGAAAACTTAAAGGTAACTAAATTTAGAAATGGGGAGGAGATAATGCAAGCTCAATCTGAATATGACTGGTTGAGGGCTGCAGAAAATCTACAACCAGCGTGGTGTTATTATTTTGATGAGTCTAATGTTGATAGCTATGGAATATTGTATAATTGGTTTGCAGTAAATGACCCAAGAGGGTTGGCTCCAGAAGGGTGGCATGTACCAAGCATTTATGAATGGCAACAGATGATTAATTATATCGAACCTAATTCTGGTGGAGGGGAAGATTTAATGAATACAGTTGGTTTAAAATTAAAGAGCCCAATAAAGTGGAAAAAAGGAACCTTTATTAATGTAGGACAAAATAAATATGGTTTTAATGTTTTACCAGGAGGAATGAGAACGGCATTTCTTACGGCTAACGATTATTCAAGTCAGAATAATTCTCGTTTTATGGAAATGAACGAAAAAGCATATTTTTGGAGCTCAACTCCAAACGGAAGACACTCTGGAGGTCTAGATAATTCATATGTTATTGATTTTTCTACTAGTGATTTTATTTCTGTTGGAGATGAATTTATTGAATACGGTCTCTCTGTCCGCTGCGTAAAAGATTAACTCATCAAAAACTAATTCCCGGTAGTAGACATAAACTCTCATCAGCATTCGTTGGTGGGAGTTTTTTGCTTAAACAACTTCTGAAATCCTTTAAAAAAACCGCCGCGTTGAGTTTGTGATTTCGTTTGAATGATGATAAACCAATTAAAATGGTTTTGGGTTATGGGCGTCTCCTAGGCTGTGGTTTAAAACCCCAGCCTAGGAGGCATTAACAAATTTATCAATGGTTTCAATATTTTATTAATCCTTCCCCAAAACAAAATCCAAGTAATCTTCCTTGCAAATCACCTCAAATGTTGCGTCTGCGTAATTGTTTTTCCACGCTGTTGGTATTTTAATCTTGCTCTTATTCCATTTGAATTCAAAGGCTGCCAAATCAGTTCCTGATT
>JBILQY010000322.1:0-3627 GCA_044372955.1 Crocinitomicaceae bacterium
CAAATACTACTAGTTATTATGCACAATACACAGATGTAGCATTTGGTTGTGTAAATCCGTATAGAGATTCAGTGAAAGTGTTAGTAAATCAATTACCAAATGTAACCGCAATAGCTATACCAGATACGTTTTGTTTAGGCGGAAAAACTAAGTTTTTTGGCGGCAACGCAGTAACTTATGCTTGGACAAATGGCATCTCAGATGGGGTAGATTTTACACCAACAACAGCTGGATCTTCAACTTATACAGTAACAGGTATTGATGCCAATGGTTGTTCAAATACTTCATCTACATCAATCTTAGTAAATGCTTTACCAACAGTAACTGCCTCAGTCTCTGCTGATTCTATTTGTATAGGCTCAACAGCTATTTTTACTGGAGGAGGAGCTAACACATATACTTGGTCTAGTAATAATGGAAATCCAACAAATGCTGTACCATTTACTCCAACAAACTTAGGCAGTACGACCTATAATGTGATTGGTGTTGACTTAAATAATTGTGTTGGAACAGCTTCGATAGTTTCGTATGTAAATACATTACCAACTGTTTCTGCTGCAGCATCAGCAACTCCAATTTGTTTTGGTTCAACTACTATTTTAACAGGTAATGGAGCAAACACGTATACTTGGACAGATGGTACAAATACTCCATTGGATAATGTTGCTTATACACCTACTTTATCAGGAACAACTTCATACACGGTAACAGGCACAGATGCCAATACTTGTACTGCAACTTCTTCGGTAAGTGTTTTCGTATACACGCCTACTACATTTAATAATTCACTTTATTTATCTTCAAAATGCCCTGGTGTTATTGGAGGCTCTGTATTAGTAAATGCGAACAGTGGAAATCCTTATACAATTGCACCTATTGGACCTGGACAGCCTTCCAATGGTATTTTCAATAATTTAATTGGTGGAATTACGTATACTGTTTCTTCGGTTGATGCCAATATGTGTACTGTTTCTACCACAGTATCTGCAACCAATGCAGCAAATGGTGGATTGTCTAATGCAACTCCTTTAAATATTTTATCGGTACCTGGTAACTTTTGTCAAAATCAAAATCAAATTGATGGGAGTACGTTAAGTTATTATGGGGCTAGTTGCGATAATTTAATAGCGACAGTGAATGATGGCAATGGTGGAAATACATTAGGCAATGTGAATGCTTGTGTGACTGTTTTACCAACAGTTCCTACATTTAACACACAACCTTATTTGCCAAGATATTACATCATTACTCCACTAAGTCAAGGTCCTGCTGACATTACATTGTATCTTACACAAGACGATTTTGATGATTATAATGCTGCAGCTGGCTCATTCCCACAAATACCTGCAGTACAATCTGTTGGATCAGCAACTTTCTCTATTTCACAAGTACCACAAGGTTTTTTACCTGGTGCTTCTGGAGCTACTACAATTGTGCATAATGTAACAGCTGCTTGGAATGCTACTGCAAATAGATGGGAAGTTACTTTCCCGGTTAACAGCTTCAGTGGTTTCTACTTCCATGCGAGTAATCCGTTAAATTCGGCATTGCCTGCTGCAATTGTTGATTTTAAAGGTCGTAAAACAGAAACAACAGATTTATTAACTTGGTCTACAACGAGCGAATTAAACAATGCTCATTTCAATGTTTTATACAGTAACAATGGAAAAGATTTTGCAACATTGGGAACAATTAGCTCAAAAGCAAACAACGGAAATAGCAATCAATTATTGTCATATCGTTTTGAAAACAACAAACCTACTTTAGGTCACAACTATTATAAATTAGCGCAAGTAGATTTAGATGGGAAAGCGATTGTAAATACAAATGTTGTTGATTTAATGTGGGGTTCAAACGGAAGCACAGTGAGCATTTATCCTAATCCAACTAAAGATGAATTGAACATTGATGTTTATACCACAAAAGCGCAAAACAACACCATTAAATTGTTGGATATGAGTGGACGAGTGATCAAAGAAATTCAATCTATATTAGAAGTTGGTGCTAATAATATTAAAATGAATTTAGGTGAATTGGCTACTGGAATTTACACAATTCAATTAGTAGAAAATAACA
Organism: Crocinitomicaceae bacterium; assembly: GCA_044372955.1. GTDB lineage: Bacteria > Bacteroidota > Bacteroidia > Flavobacteriales_D > Crocinitomicaceae > UBA952. The sequence continues at coordinate 2,077 of JBILQY010000322.1, forward strand.
AGATTATGCAAGTAAGCAAAGTTCAAAAAAACTAATACTTGATTGAGATTATACCAAAAGAGAGGACTGAAAATGTCCTCTCTTTTATTTTCAGATAATGCTGAAATAAACAGAATACATTTTACCTTTGCGACCTAAAAATTAAGAAATAAATTATGAACAACAATTTTGTCGATAGAATAAAAGCCGAAGTTTCTGAAATTGAAGAAGCTGGATTATTTAAACAAGAACGGATTATTTCCTCTGTTCAAGCAGCACACATCGTTGCAAACGGAAAAAATGTATTGAACTTTTGTGCGAATAATTATTTAGGACTATCCTCACATCCTAAAACCATTGAAGCAGCACACAAAGCGATCGATAGCCGAGGTTATGGTTTAAGCAGTGTGCGTTTTATTTGTGGAACTCAAGATATTCATAAAGAATTAGAACAAAAATTATCTGCCTTTTTAGGTACAGAAGACACCATTTTATATTGCGCTGCTTTTGACGCCAATGGAGGTGTTTTTGAACCTTTGTTGAACGAGCAAGATGCCATTATTTCGGATGAATTAAACCACGCTTCAATTATTGATGGGGTGCGTTTGTGTAAGGCTGAGCGCCATCGTTACAAACACAACAACATGCAAGAGTTAGAAGAAAAATTGATTGCTACCCAACATTGCAGAAGCAGAATGATTGCAACCGACAGTGTATTTAGTATGGATGGCACGGTTGCCCAATTGGATAAAATTGTTGAATTGGCCGAAAAATACAATGCCATTGTGATGATAGATGAGTGTCACTCCAGTGGATTTATGGGCAAAACAGGTCGAGGGGTGCACGAGCATTGTGGTGTAATGGGCAAAATTGATATTATTACCGGAACCTTAGGAAAAGCCTTAGGAGGTGCGAACGGTGGTTTCACATCGGGAAGCAAAGCAGTGATCGATATGTTGCGTCAAAAAAGCCGGCCTTATTTGTTTTCAAATACATTAGCGCCAAGCATCGTAGGTGCCTCCATTGCTATTTTAGATATGTTGAGCGAAACAACCGATTTAAGAGACAAATTGGAACAAAACACACTTTATTTTAGAGAGCAAATTACCAATGCTGGTTTCGATATTAAACCTGGAATACATCCAATAGTTCCTATTATGTTATACGATGCTCCATTGGCTCAAAAAATGGCTGCTCGTATGTTAGAAGAAGGCGTTTATGTAGTTGGTTTCTTTTATCCAGTAGTTGCAAAAGGCAATGCGCGTATAAGAGTACAAATTAGCGCAGGCCACGAACGTGAAGATTTAGATAAAGCCATTGCAGCCTTTACCAAAGTTGGTAAAGAGTTGGGTGTGATTAAATAATTTTTTAACTAAAAAAGTTGAACGCTGGTATGGGTTTAAAACCGTACCAGCGTTTTTGTTTTGTCCTAAAATAGGTTTACACTAAAAGCGTACATTTATGTTTAATTGCCCACCAAGACCAACTTGTATAATTCTCATTAAAGTTGAAAGTCGAATGTCGCTTGAATTATTTTCAATTCTTGAAATATAGGTTTTTGTGGTACCACAT
>JBILQY010000324.1:0-3626 GCA_044372955.1 Crocinitomicaceae bacterium
AAAAATCCAGTACTATTTTCGATAAGAAAATTAACACCTTCTTTTTCAGTTACATTATTTGATAATGTCAATACAAATGAATGTTTTCTAGACATTATTCTTCAGATTTTGATTCGTAATTTACATATGAATGTTCAGGGTTAATTTTTGTGAAATCTAAAAGTTGTGAAACAGATACTTTGAATGCTTTTGCAAAAACCGCCATGTTTGAAAGTGAAATATTCCTTTCTCCACGTTCAATCATTCCAATATAACTTCTATGAAACCCAGTTAAAAATGACAACTTTTCTTGACTTAACTTAGATTCAGAACGAAGCTCTTTTATTCTATATCCAAATTCTTTTATTAATTCTTCATTTAACATTTTGCTAAACTATACACATTGTATAGTTTGATCAACCGACAATGTGTATCATTTACTAGATAAATGAAACGTATATATTCAATTACCTCCAGAAACAATGGATCATACAAGATTACTAATTGAAAGGGTTGTTGTTGCTATTGGAGCGAAAATTTTCCCAAATGAAATTAGTAGAGAAGACCCTGTTTTAAATATTCCAAATGGTTTTAGACTAAGAAATAGAAAAAAATAATGTTTGATTTTTTAGTTAAAGTGACATTTTAAACAGAAATGCGAGTAGGAAATTAGCCTTTTCTTTAGAATTTTTAAAACAAGTCAAATTCTGTGTAATCAAATGACCATAGAATTGTTGTAATTAATTTTAAGTTTTTGTAAAATCGAATTGTGAAAAGAAAGCAAAAAGTTGAAGTTGATTTTATCATAAATGGTAAACCTTTAACTGATACTCAAAAGCAAGAGATTAGTGCATTTATCAAAGCTGATAAAGAGCGTTTAGCTAAATTAAAAAAACGAGGGACGAAAAGTAGGAACTCAATAAAGACTTCAATCAATAAAGTGAGCTCAGTTGAGAAGTAAATAAATTTTCTATTAACAAATTACTCTATGAAAACATATTGTTTAGAGGAATTAATTGACAAAAACATTGGTGTCAAGGGAACCAAGAAACGTAATGAGTTTGAAAATGAACTCCGTATGGACGTTTTAGGTAGCATGATAAAACAAGCTCGTCAAGAGCAAAATATGACACAAGAAGAATTAGGTGTTCTTGTTGGCGTTCAAAAGGCTCAAATCTCAAAGATTGAAAACAGTGTAAAAAACGCCAGATTTGAAACAATTATGAAAGTTTTCGATGCTTTGGGCGCAAAAGTGAGCTTTAATGTAGAAATGGGTGAACGGAAGTTGGCGCATTGATTCGATAATGCACTTTACACTCCAAATAAGTAAATTTCTAAGCTCTCAACTTTAGAAACGATTTTTCCGGCAGCGATTAACGCTATTATTCGACGCAAAATATGCAACGATAAGTTAGTTTTGCAACGAATAACCCCTATATTTATTTCATAAATTAAGGCGAATGAGTTTCTATATCAATCAAATAATCCAAAAAGAAGTGGCAGGAGGAAGAAGTACTTCATATGTGTTGAAGATGGAATTTTTATTAAGTTAAAATCACTTAGATTGTTAAATTGTTGAATCAATTTTCTATTTTTAATTCCCAATTTAGTTAATCAATTTATTGTATTCATGATAAATCTAACCCAATCAATACTTAAAGACATTGCAGAAGAACTAGAAATGGGAATGCGTGCTTTTATTCATAAAGAAACACATAAATTGCTATTTGTTCCCGATGAAAACAAGTTTGATGCAATAGATTTTGAACCTTGGGAAGAAGACCTTGAACACCTTGAGGAATATATCCATGAATATTTTGAAATTGAAAAATGGTCTTCCCACGAAGGATACAATATGATGCTTGAGTTTGCAGAGCAGTTGAAGTCTGATAATCCGCTACAAGATCAATTGATAGAAGCATTGAATAAGAAAAAACCGTTTAGAGAATTTAATTTCATCATTCACGATTCTGGCGATTTTAGAGAGGAATGGTTTGCTTTCAAAAGTACGTGGCAACAAAATTATGTTGAAAGGCAGTTGAAAGATTTTTTCCGCACGGAATGAATGGATTGTAGTTTTGTGTAAATTCAATTCAAGCAAAACTGTTCTCACCCAATTTTCACCGAAGTCATGCTTAAACTACCTGCAACTAGTTTATCGTTGAAAAGAGTTAGCTCCTCATTTTTTTGCTGCAGACCAAGAATGTAAAGCAGCGGAATGTAATGATCTGGGGTTGGAATTGCCAATTGAAAGGCTTTTGATTGTTTTTCGTATTGAATTAGAGGTGTGTAATTTCCATCAAGTAAGAAACTGTTTACTTTTTCACGTACTTCAATTGCCCAATCGTAGCCGTAATTATCTTTATTCATGTTAGCAAAATCAACCATTCTTAAGTTGTGAATAATGTTACCACTTCCAATAATCAAAACACCTTTTTCGCGTAAAGATTGAAGTTTGTTTGCCAACTCAAAATGATAATTCATCGGTTGATTATAATCAATACTCATTTGAATCACAGGAATATCAGCATTTGGGTAAAAATGTTTGATAACGCTCCATGCACCGTGATCTAAGCCCCAACTGTCATCTAATTCAACTGAAATTGGGCTAAGAATTTGTTGTGTTTCTTTTGCCAACTTAGGACTTCCGGGTGCAGGATATTGCACATCAAATAGCGCTTGAGGAAAACCACCAAAATCGTGAATCGTAGGTGGTAAATCCATTGCCGTAACTTTAGTTCCTTTGGTGAGCCAATGTGCAGAAATGCAAAGAATTGCATTGGGCTTTGGAATTGTTTCCCCCACATTTCTAAATCCTTCTACAAATTGATTTTCTTCAATTGCATTCATTGGGCTTCCATGTCCCAAGAAGAGAATTGGCATTTTTTCAGTTTTACTGAATTTTTGAGAAAGCGAATAAAGTTGATCTAGTTTTGTCATGCTAAATAGTAAAGGAGTTGCAGCTATTAATTTTACAAATGTTTTACGTTCCATCAGTCTTTTTTGAGAAGAAATTTCAAGTGGTGAAGCTAAGTTGTTTATTTTATTTTGAGCTTAACGCAAGTTAAGAATTCAGATAGTTTTTACATCTCAAGCAAAGTAATCAGTACTTCATCTATAACTTTCGCCATTCTATTCAAATCGAGTGTTTCTAAGGTATCTGTGTCGTGGTGATAATTGAAGTTTCTGTAAAAAGAGGTGTCGGTAATCATCAAAGCGCTCATGCCGAAATGCCAATAGTTACGGTGATCTGAAAAATCAATTCCAGGTAAAACTCTTGGAGCTTTGAATTTTTTGGTTTTCACACTTGCTTTACGTTTCATCTTGGAACTAAATTTTCGCGCAAATTTTCCCGAATGCATTTTATTGACCAAAGTGATGTAATTTCCTTTTCCTCCATAAAATAGTTTCAATAAACCAATAGGGTAGGTTTGTGTATTTTTTTCATCTTTAAAATAGGCAATCATTTCAAGTGAGATCATTCCAAAAACAGTTGCTTTTTCGTCAACTAGAGATTTTGCATGGATGTAACTTCCCATAAATTCAGTGCGATAATATGGCGGTTCTTCTAGGGTGTAAGCAACTAAATCAATGCGATAGTTTAATTTTTTACCTTTCAGTTGTCGTGCTAATTCCAATAAGCCCAC
>JBILQY010000325.1:0-3623 GCA_044372955.1 Crocinitomicaceae bacterium
GAAGGAGCAATGAACTTTGCTATCCTACGTTCTATTACAGACACAGCAATAAAAAACGGACAAAACGTGCTTAATGCATTGTTTGTGGTTGCTGAATTGGAAGTTACTGATTAGTTACTGGTTTTTAATTTTTACAAAAGATATAGAATTGAATAATCAAATAATTACCAATGTTCAAATTAATAAAGTTGAGATAAATTTTCAATAGAAACAAAAAAAAAACACCTGCTGAATCATCAACAGGTGCTTTCTACTTATTATGAAAAAACTTATTTGTCTTTTACTTCTTCGAAATCTACATCTGTAACTTCGTCTTGTGGGTTGCCAGCTTGAGCGTTTTCAGCTCCACCTTGTGCTCCACCGTCAGCGTTAGCAGCGTTGTACATATCTTGAGAAGCAGCTTGGAATACATTGTTTAATTTTTCCATTGCAGGCTCTAAGTTCGCAACATTACGAGCTTCGTACTCTCTTTTCAATTCTGCTAAAGCATCTTCGATTGGTTGTTTTTTGTCTGCTGGAATTTTGTCTCCGTATTCTTTCAATTGACGCTCCGTTTGGAAGATTGTTGAATCCGCTTTATTGATTAACTCTACCTCTTCTTTTTTCTTCTTGTCAGCTTCTGCATTTGCTTCTGCTTCTGCTTTCATTCTTTGGATTTCTTCGTCAGATAAACCTGAAGACGCTTCAATTTTAATTGATTGTTGTTTTCCAGTTCCTTTATCTTTCGCAGAAATATTCATAATTCCGTTTGCATCGATATCGAACGTTACTTCGATTTGAGGAACTCCTCTTGGCGCTGGTGGAATATCTGTCAATTGGAATCTACCCAATGTTTTGTTGTCAGAAGCCATTGAACGCTCACCTTGAATCACGTGGATGTCTACAGATGGTTGGTTGTCAGATGCTGTTGAGAATGTTTCTGATTTTTTAGTTGGAATAGTTGTGTTCGCGTCGATTAATTTCGTCATAACACCACCCATTGTTTCGATACCAACTGATAAAGGAATAACGTCTAATAACAATACGTCTTTTACTTCACCTGTTAAAACTCCACCTTGGATTGCAGCTCCGATTGCTACTACTTCGTCAGGATTTACTCCTTTTGAAGGTGCTTTTCCGAAGAAACGCTCTACTGCATCTTGAATGATTGGAATACGAGTTGAACCACCTACTAAAATCACTTCATTAATGTCTGAAGGAGATAAACCTGCATTTTTCAAAGCTGAACGACAAGGTGCGATTGTTCTTTCTACGATTTCAGAGATTAATTGCTCAAATTTTGCACGAGTTAATGTTCTAACTAAGTGTTTTGGAATACCATTTACTGGCATGATGTAAGGCAAGTTAATCTCAGAAGAAGTTGTTGAAGACAATTCAATTTTTGCTTTCTCTGCCGCTTCTTTCAAACGTTGTAAAGCCATTGGATCTTGACGTAAGTCTAAACCTTCGTCGTTTTTAAATTCATCAGCCAACCATTTGATGATTGTTTCATCCACGTCATCACCACCTAAGTGCGTGTCACCGTCAGTTGATAATACTTCAAATACTCCGTCACCTAATTCTAGTACAGAAACGTCATGTGTACCACCACCGAAGTCAAATACTACGATTTTTTGGTCGATACCTTTTTTATCTAAACCGTAAGCTAAGGCTGCAGCTGTTGGTTCGTTGATGATTCTTTTGATTGTTAAACCAGCGATTTCTCCAGCTTCTTTCGTTGCTTGACGTTGAGAATCGTTGAAGTAAGCAGGAACAGTAACAACTGCCTCAGTCACTTCTTGACCTAAATAATCTTCAGCAGTTTTTTTCATTTTTTGAAGAATCATTGCTGAAATTTCTTGTGGCGAATATTGACGGTCGTCGATTTGCACACGAGGAGTATTGTTGTCGCCTTTTACAACTTTGTAAGGCATACGAGCGATTTCTTTGCTAGATTCATCAAAGCTAGTTCCCATGAAACGTTTGATAGAGCTAATCGTTTTTGTTGGATTCGTGATTGCTTGACGTTTTGCAGGATCTCCCACTTTACGTTCTCCGCCTTCTACAAATGCAACTACGGATGGAGTTGTTCTTTTACCTTCAGCATTTTCAATAACTACTGGTTGGCTACCTTCCATGACAGAAACACAAGAGTTTGTTGTTCCTAAGTCGATTCCAATTATTTTTCCCATTTTTAAATTATATTTTCAATTTGATGAAATCGGAAAGTCAATTTATATGCCATTGAATATTAAATCGAAAACTGTGACATTTTGATTGAATTGACCACTAACTCGCTGTCATATTGTCGGAAATAGTGACAGTTAAGAGGTTTTAATGGTAAATAAGGGTGTAACATTTCTCGATTCCTCGTTTTAACTTCTAAATTCCTACTTTTGTTGCATGCGCTATTTTTTACTATTTCTTGCACTTTCATGTATAACAAAACCTTTCGCTCAGAAACAACTTCCATTTTCAGGAGAATTAACTTATAAAATTGAGCGCGTTGATTTAAAAGATTCTTCCAAATCAATTCAACTCATTTACGCGAAAGATTCCTTGTTGAAAGTGGTTAATTTCACTTCGGAAAGTGGAAAACAAGAATTAGTTAAACATTTACGATTAAACAAATCGTATCTTTTAATGGAAACACCACTTCAAAATTTTGCTATAAAAACGAATGAACATTTAGTGAAAGATACAGCCGTAAATTACACCTTTAAAACACAATTTGGGAGCAAAAAAATAGCAGGAAAGCGTGCGAAAAAAGTTAAAGTTAAACTAAAAAGTGTCCAAAATGAATTGACTTTTCTTTACATCAAAAAAATCCCAGCAAAATATTCCAATACGTATTTTGATTTGCCAGGCTTACCTGTTCTGTATTATATATCCACACCTGATGGACTTTACAGATATACCTTGCAGGAAATCAAAGAAGTTAGTCCACCACTGGAATTGTTTATGATTCCTAAAGATTTTAAAAAAGTGACATTTGAAGAATTTGCTGAAGAATTTTCGAAGTTGTATGAATCGAAAGAGTAGGTATTGATTCTTGATTACGAAGCAATTAACGTTTCTGGTTATTTGTTAGTCAAATTAGTTTTTAAATACTAACTTTAGGCTAATGAAATCAGTCATGAATAGATTTGTCACAATCAATTTGCTGAGGTTGATCATTTAATTTACAATTCAACTCGTGGTTGTTCAGGTCGTTTCAGGTGAACATAAAAAAATCCTTTATGAAAAAGCAATCAATCCATATTCCTACACTCGTTTTTATTTTTTTGATTCCATCAATCGTTGTTTTAACTTGGTGGGGTTTATCACAAATGAATCTAAAGAAAGCTCAAAAAAATAAGATAAAACTAAATCTTGTTGAACTTCCAAATGTCACAACTACAAATCGTTTTTTGGTGAATAAATCACCTATTCAATCTCCTGTTTTAATTGTAAAAAATGATAAAAAAGAAAAGGACGTTGCCTTGAAAAACTTAAGTATTCAAACGAATATTCAAAATAATATTGCCACAACACGTTTGGAAATGGAGTTTTACAACAGTGAAAACCGCGATCTAGAAGCCGAATTGAATTTCCCATTAGGAGCAGGTCAAACGATAAGTTATTTCGCAATGGACGTAAATGGT
>JBILQY010000327.1:0-3601 GCA_044372955.1 Crocinitomicaceae bacterium
ATGGAGTAATTATTTGGCAACCAGAAATGTATTCGTGAATTTCAAATTGTTTTAATATGGGTTGTTCGCCCACAACTCCATCTCCACTCACAATTGACGAACCGTGATTCAAATGTTCAATCTTCCAATATCGGCGCAAAAGTTGCACAGGATTTTCTCCCAGATTTTGAATTCGAATTTGGTAATTATATAAATAAGAACTAGCGTCAATATTCGATACATCACCTCGAAACTGAGTTTTGACCTGAATTTGAATCGAATTAATTATCTTTTTTGACATCCTAATTAGTTTGTGAATACAAAGAAAACAAATGGTTTTAAATATAGTTTAGAATCATTCTAAATTAGTTGAATTAGTCATTTTAAATTCACAAGAATTAACATTGGTAAATCATTTTTATATTTTTGTTGGTCAATTTAAACAATAAATGCATGTCCCAAACAGTAAGTATCCGTAAAGGTTTGGATATCAGATTGGTAGGTGAAGCTTCTAAGAATATTGTATCCTTACCAGTTTCTCAAACTATCTGTATGTCCCCGTTGGATTTTCATGGCTTGAACCCAAAATTGGTTGTGAAAGAAGGTGACTCCGTTAAAGCTGGTGATGCTATCTTCTTTGACAAAGCCCATGAATCCGTGATGTATTGTACACCTGCAAGTGGAATTGTGAAAGCAATTGTTCGTGGTGATAAAAGAAGAATTCTTCAAGTTCTCATCGAAACAGGTTCAGAGCAAGTTTACCGTCAATCCGACCCAATGAATGTTGGAACTGCTTCTGCAGAAGAAGTAAAATCAAGCATGTTAGCAAATGGATTGTGGCCACTTGTTAAGCAGCGTCCAATAGATGTTGTTGCAGACCCAAATCAAACACCTAAAGCAATTTTTGTTACTGCTTTTGATTCTTCACCGCTCGCTCCAGATTTTAGTTTTGTACTTGAAGGAAGGGAAAAAGATTTACAAGCGGGATTAACAGCTCTATCGAAATTAACGTCTGGAAAAGTTCATTTTAACATCAATCCCAATCAAGCAAGTAATGTCTTGACAAGTGTCACTGGTGTTCAAATTAATAAATTCACAGGTAAACATCCTGCAGGAAACGTTGGAACTCAAATTCACCACCTTGACCCAATCAATAAGGGAGAATTTGCTTGGACTTTAAATGCAATTGATGTTGCAATTATTGGTCATTTTTTCAATACTGGAAAATTAGACTTAACCAGAATTATTGCTTTGACTGGTTCTGAAGTTTCAAATCCACAGTATATAAAAACTTTACCAGGAACTCCAATTGAATCAATCGTTAAAGGAAATGTGAAAGGTGATCATGTGCGCTACATTTCTGGCAACGTATTAACAGGTGAAAGAAAACAATTAAACGAATATTTAGGTTATACTCACAATCAAGTGACTGTAATTCCGGAAGGTGACCAATATAAATTCTTCTTAACAAAAGGATGGTTAGGTTTAGGATTCGATAAATTCTCAAATTCAAGATTATTTCCAACTTTCTTAATGCCGAAATCTAAAAAGTTTGTTTTAGATACAAATACTAATGGTGAAGAAAGAGCATTCGTTGTAACTGGAGAATTAGATCGCGTATTCCCGTTCGATATTTTACCAATGCAACTTGTAAAGGCTGCAATAACAAATGATATTGACGGAATGGAAAACCTTGGAATTTACGAAGTTGCTCCTGAAGATTTTGCTTTGTGCGAATACGTTTGTACAACCAAAATTGATATTCAAGACAAAATTCGTCAAGGATTAGATGTTATTGCTAAAGAATGTATGTAATTAAATAAATAGAAAACAGTGAAATTCTTAGAAAACATATTACACAAAATGGAGCCCAACTTTGTCAAAGGAGGCAAGTATGAAAAATGGAATCCATTATTTGAGACTATGGCTACTTTCGCATTTACGCCGAAATTAGTCACAACCAAAGGTTCACACATCCGCGACGGTGTGGATTTGAAAAGAACAATGATGACCGTTATCTTAGCGATGATACCTTGTTTGCTTTTTGGAATTTACAACACAGGCCATTGGGAAATGGTTGCATCAACAGGAGATAGAAATTTAACCTATTTCGCTGATTTTGCCGACAAATTTATGAATGGACTGATTATAGTTCTTCCTTTAATTGTTGTTTCTTATGGCGTTGGTTTAGGAGTTGAATTTTTGTTCGGAATGCTAAGAGGTCATTCACTACACGAAGGTTTCTTGGTTTCAGGGATGCTGATTCCATTAACAATGCCAGCAGATGTTCCTTTATGGATGGTTGGCGTTGCAACAGCTTTTGCAGTGGTTATTGGAAAGGAAATCTTTGGTGGAACAGGGATGAATGTTGTAAATATTGCCTTAACAGCTAGAGCATTTTTATTCTTTGCATACCCTACTTCTATGTCAGGAGACAAAGTATGGTTAGCAGGTACCGAAACAGATGGCGTTTCAGGTGCAACAGCTTTAGGTGATTTAGCAACGTTTATGTCAGACAAACCAGTTTTTGAGAACTTAAGTGGTTTCACAAATGAATACTCAGCTTGGGAAGCATTTACAGGAATGATTCCTGGATCAGTGGGTGAAACCTCTACCTTAGCTTGTTTACTTGGTGCGGGAATTCTTTTGATTACTGGAGTTGGTTCATTGAGAATTATGGCTTCTTTCTTCGCTGGAGGAATGGCAATGGGACTTATATTGAATGCTGTAGGTGGAAATCCTTATTTTGATTTACCAGCTTATTTCCATTTAATTCTTGGAGGATTTGCATTTGGTGCTGTTTTTATGGCAACAGACCCAGTTACTGCAGCACAAACTGCAACCGGTAAAATCATTTATGGATTCTTAGGTGGACTTTTAGCAATTCTTATTCGTGTATTAAATCCAGCTTACCCAGAAGGAGTAATGTTAGCGATTTTATTTATGAATATTTCTGCTCCGCTAATCGATTACTATGTAATTCAAGGAAATATTAACAGAAGATTAAAACGAACTAAAACTGCATAAGATGGCAATCAACAAAGAAAGTAATTCATACACAATCATCTTTGCTACTGTAATGGTGGTAATTGTTGGTGGTATTTTAGCTTTTTTATCGCTAAGTTTAAAACCTATGCAAGATGCAAATGGGAAGATAAAAAAGAAGATGGAAATTTTAAAAGCGCTCTTAACTACTGAAGAATTTCAATCTATTACACGTGAAAATGCAGAAGCTAAATACGAAGAGTATATCAAAGCTGAAGTTGTTTTAAGTGAATCTGGAAAAGTTATTGAAGAGGGTAAGGATGCAGCATTTAAAGTTGATATTAAAACTGAATTCAAAGACAAAACGCTTCCTGCTTCAAAAAGAAACTATCCTATGTTTATTGCTGAAAAACAAGGTAAAAAGTTATATGTAATTCCAATAATAGGGAAAGGTCTTTGGGGGCCTGTTTGGGGAAACATTTGCGTATCTGAGGATAAGAGGTCTATTTCAGGTGCTTCTTTTGGTCACCAAGGTGAAACTCCTGGATTGGGTGCAGAAATTTCACAAGGATTCTTCATCGATAGATGGACAAAAGGAGACGAAAAAATTTCTGACGAAAATGGAGATTTCTTACCT
>JBILQY010000328.1:0-3597 GCA_044372955.1 Crocinitomicaceae bacterium
CAATTCTTACTTATCGGCCCAGCTTGGTTGATGCACTTTATTTACAAGAAAATTGGGGTGAAATATTAAAGATGCTTGATTTTTGATGCTTGATTTTTGATTCCTTACAATGGACTTATTTTATTAATTGCCCTCAAAATTTAGTTAAACATTTTTGAAGCACTTTTAATTCTTCATTCTACATTTTTAATTCTACATTCTATCTAAGTCTATTCAACGAATCCAACAATTTCTTGTCGCGTTTGATACCCAATTGTGCCAAGAAACTAAATGGAAAACCTAGTACAAATAATAAGAATCCAATTCCAAGTTCTCTTTTTGTAGGCTCGTTTGTTAAGGTTCCTCCACCGATTACTGCGTAAATAATCACAGCGATTAAAAGTAATAAGTAAATAAAGAAGATTCCTCTTGCTAATTTAAACTGACGATTCAAATTCTTGTAAGCCATCAAGGTAATGAAGATGAAAAGGATAAAACTAATTACGGAAAGAAAAAAAGGCATGGTTGTAAGCGATTCCATTTTTCCGTCTGCAGCACCAACTTTCCCGGATTGAACACCATAAACACTAAAAACGTAAAAGGTCTTTTCACCGACAAATCTAAAAAACTCCACTCCACTTAAAAGGATAGCCAATAAAATCATTGTGATGGCGTAGTATAAAGTTTGAACGCGTTGTATCATTTTCTGTTTTTTTTACAAATGTATAGACTTATTTCTAAGATAGAAATCTAAAATTACGATTGCTGCCATGGATTCAACAATTGGTACTGCTCTTGGAACCACACATGCATCGTGACGACCCTTTCCAGCTAGATGAATTTCTTCGCCTTTTGAATTAATACTCTCCTGGGGTTGAATGAGCGTGGCAACAGGTTTAAAAGCAACTCTGAAAACAATCGGCATCCCATTAGAAATGCCACCTTGAATTCCGCCAGAATGATTGGTTTTTGTCGTTCCGTTAATATTGAAAAGATCATTGTGTTCAGAACCGCGCATTGGAATGGCATCAAAGCCACTTCCGATTTCAAAACCTTTCACCTCATTAATCGAAAGCATTGCCTTTCCTAATTCAGCGTGTAATTTATCAAAAACTGGTTCACCTAAACCAATAGGAACATTTTCAATTACACAACGAATTGCTCCTCCAATTGTATCACCTTCCTTTTTAATAGCACGAACAAGAGCGTCCATTTCAGCAGCTTTTTCAGTATCGGGACAGCGAACAAGAGTTGCTTCAATTGCTCCTTGTTCAAAAAAATCGCTCGAATCAAAACGAACAGCGCCAATTTGATCGACATAGGTAGAAAAACGAATTCCTACTTCAGCGAGCATTTGTTTCGCAATTGCACCAGCTACTACTCTACAAGCTGTTTCGCGTGCGCTGCTTCTCCCACCACCATTGTAATCGCGAATTCCAAACTTTTCTTGGTATGTAAAATCAGCATGCGAAGGACGGAAAGCGTCTTTTAGATGTTCATAGTCGCTGGATTTTTGATTTTCATTTGGAATAATAAATCCAATTGGTGCACCTGTTGTTTTTCCTTCAAAAATTCCAGATAAAAACTGAACGGTGTCGCTTTCTTTTCGCTGCGTAACAATCGCCGACTGACCCGGTTTTCTTCTGCCAAGTTCAGATTGAATGGCTTCTAAATCCAATTTAAAATTAGCAGGAACTCCATCAATTACGCCACCTATAGCAATTCCATGTGATTCACCAAAAGTACTTAATTTAAAGATTGTTCCAAAACATGAACCCGCCATAATTGAAGATTAAAGTGTAAAATTAACAGCATTGCCAAAACAAATTACAAAGGAGGAGGAATTATATGCGAATGAAAAGAGGTAAACATGATTTTCTTTAAAGTTTACTAAAAGAAATAAACACATTTGTAACCAAGAACAATCATTAACGAATTTTTCTGGCCTTGATTTTTTAGCTTCCTGCTACTACGTGGTGTTTCTTTTTCATCAAGGATAAAGAATGAAAAAATTAAAACCAAGCACAAAAAAAAAGCCCCATTCAGGAGCTTAATTTTTTTTCAGAGAATTTTAACGCTTGTGCATCGGCTCGTCAGAAACAGTCAATTTCTTTCTTCCTTTGCTACGACGCGCAGCTAAAACGCGACGACCATTCTTTGTAGCCATTCTACTGCGGAAGCCGTGCTTGTTTCTTCTCTTTCTTACCGATGGTTGAAACGTTCTTTTCATGATTATTTCTTGTAAAAGTTATCAAAAATTAGGAGTGCAAAGATAATACATTTTTCTATATATCAAATTCTTTGAACAAAATTATTTAAAAAATCATTATCGAGGATAAACCAACTATTTTTGCACTAAAATAAATTGCACAATGCTTAAACCTAAAAATAAGAAAGAGGATAAAATTAAACTAACGAAAGAAAGCTATTCGAAAGCTTCTGGGATTTTTCGTTACTTAAAACCTTATGGATTTATTTATTTCATAGGTTGGATTTTTCTCGTACTTTCAACCTCTGCAGGGCTTGTTTTTCCTTACTTATTAGGTAAACTATTGGGAACAAGTTCAGCAACTAACATGCAAGATTCTGTTGAATTAATCAGCACAACTAGCATTAACAATGTAGCTTTTACACTTTTTGTTTTATTTGGTTTTCAAGCGCTTTTCTCCTTCGTTCGCGTTGTAATTTTTAATAATGTTACCGAAAATGCACTAAGAGATTTAAGAAATGATGCCTTCGATAAATTGGTTTATATGCCAATGGATTTCTTTAATCGCAATAAAGTGGGTGAATTAACGAGCCGTTTATCTGCTGATGTTACGCAAATTCAAGAAACACTTCGCACAACAATCGCCGAATTTTTCCGACAAATAATCATCGTTGTTGGTGGGATTTTCTTCTTGCTTTTTATTTCTTGGAAATTGTCTTTAATTATGTTAGCAACCGTTCCTGTGATGGCCATTATCGCGGTATTCTTTGGTCGCTACATTCGTCGTTTGAGTAAAGAAGCGCAAGATTTTACAGCAGAATCGAACTCTATAGTTGAAGAAGCATTGACTGGAATTACAAACGTGAAGGCTTTTACAAATGAGTATTTTGCCCTTTCAAGATTTAAAAATTCAACACAAAAAACACGCGATTTGAATGTGAAAAGTGGTGTTTGGCGTGGACTTTTTGTTTCCTTCATCATCTTTTGCCTTTTCGGTGCGATTGTCTTTATTATTTGGCAAGGAATGTTGATGACACAAGGTAAAAACCCAGAATTATCAAGTGAAGGTTTTTACCAATTTGTGTTGTTTACAATTATGATGGGCGCATCGGTTGGTTCGTTACCTGATTTATATGCTAGCATTCAAAAGTCAATTGGCGCAACTGAAAACTTAATGAACATCATCAACGAAAAGACGGAAAAAGCTGAAAACACAGGGGCTTCCAAAGCAACAATTCAAGGTGATATTGAATTTAAAAACGTGAGTTTTGCGTATCCACAGCGAAAAGACATGACAATTTTGAAAAACGTTTCTTTTGGTATTGAAAAAAATAAAACATTGGCACTTGTGGGACCGAGTGGTTCCGGAAAATCAACAATTTCAAGTTTAATTTTGAATTTTTACCATT
>JBILQY010000329.1:0-3585 GCA_044372955.1 Crocinitomicaceae bacterium
AGAGCCCATGGTATTTGGTGGCTTTTGGAATGATTGGTGCATCCTTGTCTGGAGTCACATTTATTTCTGTTCCTGGAAAAGTAATTAATGACAGTTTTTTCTATTTTCAAGTAGTACTAGGCTATGTGTTGGGTTATGTGGTAGTAGCTCAAATTTTAATGCCCATCTATTACCGACTTAATGTTACTTCAATTTATCAATATTTAGAACAACGATTTGGAACAGTGAGTTATAAAACAGGCGCTAGTTTTTTTATTTTATCAAGAACACTTGGCTCCGCTATTCGATTATACATGGCAACCATTGTACTTCAATTGTTTCTATTCGATGCATTAGGTGTTGATTACTGGGTGACGGCTATTATTACAATAGCTTTAATCTGGGTATACACGTTCAAAGGTGGAATTAAAACGATTGTTTACACAGATACCTTTCAAACCTTTTTCTTAATCAGTTCTGTAATTGTTTGTACGGTCGTAATTGCACAAGCACTAAATGTGGATTTCTTCGGTTTATACTCAAAAATTACTGCAACAAAGTCGGCAAGTGGAAATTCGCTCACCCAAATTTTTCAGTTTAATGATCCTTTGGCAAAAAACTACTTTTGGAAACATTTCTTCGGAGGTATGTTTCTAACGATCGCAATGACAGGTTTAGATCAAGATTTAATGCAAAAGAACTTGACTTGTAAAAACATCGGCGAGGCAAAGAAAAACATGTTATCCTTTACAACAGTTCTTGTTTTTACTAACTTTTTGTTTTTAATTCTTGGAGGCGCAATGTATGTTTTTGCTGCTAGTAAAGGAATTTCATTGCCTGAAAAAACAGATCATGTCTTTCCACAATTAGCGCTCAATGAGTTTGGGTCTATTGCGGGAATATTTTTTCTACTTGGAATTACGGCCTCTTCTTATGCCTCTGCTGACAGTGCTTTAGCTGCTTTGACAACTGGATTTTGTGTTGATTTTTTAAACTTTGAAAAGCGAGCGGAAAAAGAACGCAACAAACTAAAACTTTTTGTTCATTTGGGATTTTCTGTTTTGTTTTTGATAATAATCTTGCTAACAAAATGGTATATGGATTTACATCCTAAGGCGGACATCATAACCATTATTCTAACAGTTGCTGGCTATACTTATGGTCCATTACTTGGTTTATTTTCATTTGGGATTTTTACAAAGCGAATAATCAATTCATTTGCAGTTCCATTTATCTGTATTACCGTTCCATTTCTTTGTTATTTCTTAGATAAAAACGCTGTAAATTGGTTAAATGGCTATAATTTTGGGTTCGAAATTTTGATTGTCAATGGACTTTTAACTTTTCTACTTTTTGGCATTTTTAGTAAAAAACAAGAATTAAAATAAGATGAACATAAACTTAGACGATTGCGGATTGCATTTGAGATTTGCGCCACTCACATTAACGAGACCTGTTGGAAATTTAAGAGTTGGGATATTAACGAATGACGAACGTTGGGCAAAATTCCTTCCTGAAGCTGAAATTGGTTTTATTACAGAAGCCTATTTGTCGAAAAAATTTAAAGCAAATACAGATGGAATTCGTGTAAACGCCTCAGTTATCCCCAATGAAGATTTAGTCGCAGCGGTTGTTAACTTAGAAGAAAACACATCCCTATTTTGGAATGAGTTATTTGTTGCAAGCAAAGGAGATGGGGTTTCAAAAGCTCAGTTCATAGGTGAAGAACCAATTGTTTTGAGTCAAAGATGGCACCTCTTTCAAAAAAATGGCGCTATTTTAGAAAAAGACTTTGATTTAATTACAGCCGGAAGAAAATCTCAAAAATTGAGCAACACCAATACGCTTATCGGTTCTTCTAATCGTCTATTTCTAGAAGAAGGTGCAGTTGTAGAAGCTTCTATTTTGAACACAACAACAGGTCCAATTTACATCGCAAAAGATGCTGAAATTATGGAAGGTTCAGTTGTTCGTGGTGGATTAGCATTGGGTGAGCACGCAGCATTGAAATTAAGCACAAAAGTTTATGGTCCTTGTACCTTGGGTCCACATTGTAAAGTTGGTGGTGAAATTAATAACGTAACTTTTCAAGCATATTCCAATAAAGGTCACGACGGCTTTTTAGGAAATGCTTCAATTGGTGAGTGGTGTAACCTTGGAGCCGATACTAACTCTTCCAATTTAAAGAATAATTATGGCAATGTTTCTACTTATTCCTATGAGGCAGGAGCAGAAATAAAAACAGACACGCAGTTTATGGGTGTCTGTATGGGAGATCACAGCAAATGCAGTATCAATTCAATGTTTAATACCGCAACAGTTGTTGGTGTTTC
The DNA here is from genome assembly GCA_044372955.1 of Crocinitomicaceae bacterium. Taxonomy (GTDB): domain Bacteria; phylum Bacteroidota; class Bacteroidia; order Flavobacteriales_D; family Crocinitomicaceae; genus UBA952. The sequence continues at coordinate 2,313 of JBILQY010000329.1, forward strand.
ATGTAATGTTTTTGGTGCAGATTTCCCACCTAAATTCATTCCTTCTTTTTCTTGGGGTGGGAGTGAAGGTTTTGTAAAATTTAAACTCGAAAAGGCGATAGAATATTCTAACAACATGATGAACAGAAGAGGTTTGAGCTTGTCAAGTGAAGAAATCGAAATTTTTGAATTTATTGAGATAGAAAAGTGAAAAAAAAAGAGGCGAACAAGAAATTAATCGCCTCTTTTGTAACTTATTTTTTTTGGAATTAGAAAGACTTTCCGATAGAATAAATTTTAAATCCTATTTCTTTCATTTTTTGAACATCTAGGATATCTCTACCGTCGAAGATAAAAGCAGGTTTCATCATAGAGTCGTAGATTTTTTGCCAATCATACGTTTTAAACTCATCCCATTCGGTTAAAATGGCTATCGCATGTGCATTTTCACAAGCTTGGCTATAATCCTTTTCTATGGTTAATAAAGTATTTATTTCTTCAGCTGAATGTTTATTTAAATATTCCAAATCACCAATAATTTGATAATTTTCAACTTTTGGATCATAAACATGAATAGAAGCATTTTCTTCCATCAATGAGCTCGTTACATATATCGCTGCTGATTCTCTTGTGTCATTAGTGTCTTTCTTAAAAGCCCATCCCAAAACAGCAATTTTCTTTCCTGAAACAGTATTGTATAGGGTTTTGATTATTTTTTCTGCGAAGCGTTTTTTCTGATGGTCATTAAGAATAATCACTTGTTCCCAATAGTCAGCAACGGCATTTAAACCGTAAGATTTTGCGATGTAAACAAGGTTTAAAATGTCTTTTTGAAAACACGACCCACCAAAACCGACAGATGCTTTCAAAAATTTATTCCCTATTCTTGAGTCCATTCCAATTGCACTTGCAACCTCTTGTACATTTGCGCCTGTAACCTCACACAATTCTGACATAGCATTGATTGATGAAACACGTTGTGCTAAAAATGCGTTAGCAGTAAGTTTAGATAACTCAGAAGACCACAGATTGGTGGTTAAAATTCGTTCTCTTGGAATCCATGCATTGTAAACTTCAACAAGTGATTCTATGGCTTTTTGACCTTCTGGGGTCGTGTCACCTCCTATTAAAACTCTGTCAGGATTTTGTAAATCAGCAACCGCAGTACCTTCAGCTAAAAATTCAGGATTGGATAAAATTTGAAACTGGAGGTTATTTGAATTATTTTCTAAGATATTTTTTATTGCTTCAGCAGTTCTAACAGGCAAGGTAGATTTTTCAACAACAATTTTAT
>JBILQY010000331.1:0-3563 GCA_044372955.1 Crocinitomicaceae bacterium
GAGCAAGCAAAACAATTTGCACAAGCAACCGACATCAACGCCTTAGCAGTTACAAAACTCGACGGAACAGCAAAAGGTGGGGTTGTCATTGGAATCTCTGACCAAATGAAAATCCCAGTGAAATACATCGGTGTTGGCGAAAAAATGGACGATTTACAATTGTTTGACAGAAAGCTATTTGTGGAGTCTTTGTTTGCGGATTAGTACCTAGGCTGTTTTTTAGTAGCTGTGGCTAATTTCTTTTTTTAATCACAACAATTTCCATCTCTTCAGTTTAAACTTGTTTAATACGAATTAGACATTTAGTTGTATATGGAAATTAAGGTTTCTAAATTGTTTTAAAACTTGTAGAATTTCAAAATCTTTAAGGAGGAGAAAGTGCATTAATACTTGGACTTTGTACAGCAGTTACAGTTGTTGTTCCAGCGGTGCTTGTGCAACCATTTACGGTTGTGGTAACACTATACGTTCCGATCATAGCGCTTGTTGCATTGGTAGAAACTATTGGATTTTGAGTAATTGAATTGAAACTATTTGGTCCTGTCCAAGAATACGTTGCGCCAGAAACAGTTGGTGTTGCTAAACTTAAAGTTCCACCTAAGCAAATTGGACCATTATTACTTGCTGTTGGTGTAGTTGAAATTGTTGTTGTTATAGCTGAAATAGAACTTGTGAAAATACTGTAACAATTCACACTTACCTTCACAAAATAATAAACGATACCATCGACTCCTGTTGCTGGTGGGGTATAAGTTGCATTTACCCTTGAACCGTGGCACACAAATTTGCCAAAACGAGTTGTAAAAACCCCAAAATTGTATTTTTATGACACAGGCTTACTTTGCTACTTATTAGGAATTAAAAGCAAGGATGAAATAGCTACGTCTTCTTACAAAGGAGCAATTTTTGAGAATTATGTACTACTCGAAATAATGAAAGCACAAAATGCACAGGGTAACCAGTTGAATTATTATTACTGGCGCGACAGCAATCAAAATGAGATTGATTTGCTAATTGCAGATGGAAAAAAACTTTATTGCTTCGAAATGAAAGCGTCATTAACTGTAAGATCAGAGCATATTAAAGCGCTTCATTACTTGGATGAATTTATTACCGATTATCAACTCATTCATCACATGGTAAATTATTTCGATGAAACTCAACATCGTACAAATGAAACAATTGTTTCTTGGAAAGATCTTGAAAATTTTCTAAAACTTAATAAATAATTTAAGTAATTGATTTACAATGTTTAAATTGAAATTATTCCGAAATTACATAAAGTTTATTCCGAAATTGCATAGACATTATTCCGAAATTACATAGATAAAATTCCGAGATTGCATAAAATCAAAATCGTTTCTTTTTCCTGACTTCTGAATCGAGATACTAATGAACACGCAATTGCTTAGCTTGCAATTCTTGAACTTCCTTCGAAAAATAGTTTTACTATAGTTTCCTTCGAGTCAAGAACTACTTCCCTCCTTGAGGAGGGATTGAGGGAGGTGACTTAATTTATGTGCATAGTACACTCCTCATTTCACTGACGGAAGGAAGCTTTAATCTCACTTCGAGAAATGATTTTACTATAATTTTCTTCGAACAAAAACTCCCAACTTTCAACTCTTCACTTTCAGTTTTCAACTAATTTACGGTGGACTCAAAAATATCAAACTCGGACTTGTTGCATTAGTAACGTTGGTGGTATTTGACAGTGTCGAACAGTTGTTGGAATTTGTAACTGTAACGGCATAAGTTCCCGAGGAGGTGACGTTAATGGTTTGCGTTGTTTGACCTCCAGGCGACCATAAGTAACTTTGTCCAGCAGGATTGGCAGTTAAGGTGATGCTGCTACCTGCGCACAAAGGAGTGTTACCTGTGATTGTTGCTGTTGGGTTGGGATTAACAAGCACTTTTCGGCAATCTGTTGCCCACGTTCCAGTACAACCTTCAGCGCCTGTTGGCGTGATAAACAAAGCGTAAGTGGTAGTGCTTGAAACTGCTCCTGGTGAAAAAGTCAAACTATTTGCTCCTAGAATCAAGTTCCAACCTGTGGTGCTGCTTCCAGTCGGACACGTAATATTTCCAGCTTGCGAATACCATTGATAGGTAAACGAACCACTTGAGCCTGTTGCTGCAGTTGAGGTAATACTGTTCGCCGTTGCATTCGCACAAATAGTTTCTGTTAAAGAAGTTGTGGTACAAAAATTTGTTGGCGAAGCTGAGTTTTTTATAGTTGCAGTTCCTGCTGTAAAATCATCGAAGTTAACTTGTGTATCTTGGCAACCATTTAATGCTCGCGTTATCCAAGTAGTTGTTGAAGGGGAAGGGGAGGTTGAACTACCTTCAGAGCAATTTGCTGTTGAACCAAAGCCAATAAAATCTACTATTGAACCTCCTGTTGGACAAGTACCAGACAAAGCAGTTGTGGAACTTACTAAAGCAATTTTTCCTGCAGCTGCAGCTATTGGAATCGTACCTGTTTTATCTGGAGTCGGTAAGGATGTGCCAGCGTTCATTTGAACTAAAAAATATCCTCCTGATTGGATAGTTCCTGACAAAACTAAAGGTGAACCATTAGACCCCCAAGAACTTCCAGTAGCACTTGAATATTGCAAAGACCAACCAGTCAAATTTACAGCACTTGCAGTAGGATTATACAACACAACAAAATCATTTGGATATGTTGCCCCTCCACTACCACCTCCACCATAAACTTGGTAAATCACCAAATGTCCGGGTCCGCCGCCACCTGATGAAATTCCTTGAACAGTTCCAGCAACTAAAGGAGGTAAAACGGTAACAGTTACTGTAAACGTTGAAGTACATGTTCCCAAAGTTGCAGTAACCGTATAAGTTGCTGTTCCGTTGGAAGTGGTATTATTAGCTAATGTTTGAGAAATACTTGTTTGAGCTGTTGCTTGAGCTGTCCCACCTGTAACGCCTGACATCACTGGTGCCGACCACGTATAGGTTGTTCCAACGGGAACTGTTCCATTTGTTCCATTCACAGGAGTTACAGAAAACGTTTGTCCTGAACAAATCGTTGCAGTCATTGGCGTTATTGCTGGTCCAGGAGTAACCGTAATCGTTATCGTATTGGAAAAAGCAGTTCCACAAGCATCAGTTGTTATCCTTCTAAAACAAGTTGTTTGTGTCAATGCGACTGGAGAATAGTTTAAACCAGTTCCGTTAACTGTAATATTCGACCAAACACCCGTACAACCTGGGTCTTGTTGCCATTGGTAGGTGTATGAATTTTGAATAGTGGTTGCGTTATCACCCATGCATCGAACGGAATAGCCTTCATCTTTGGGATGGTAGAAAACATTAATTCCTGATGAATTGTCATTAAACTCATAGGTGTCTCCATTAGAAACATCATTTTGAGTAGATGCCCAAAATCGTGTTCTTGTTCGAACTCTTTCAAAAAGTAAATTACCACTTGAAATATATGCTCGTCCTGCTGGAAGTGCGGCAAAACCAAAATCATCAGTTCCAAAATCATTCGCATCTGCGTCCCAACGAGGATCTTGTGTGGTTGCACATCCAAAATTTACAGT
>JBILQY010000332.1:0-3557 GCA_044372955.1 Crocinitomicaceae bacterium
GGAATCAGCTTCTTACGAAGTTCAAGGTTATAAATTTTTCATTTGGTTCAATGGCATTTCAAACATTCCTTGGGAAAGAGTGGTTACAGATTTTCAGAAATTTACAACAAAACAAATCGAACATTTCGGACAATTTCCAACAAAAGAATTTCATTTTTTGATTCACGCCCTCCCCTACACTGCTTATCACGGTGTGGAACATTTAACTACAACAGTCATTACTTTAGGTCCAAGTCATCAGGTTTTCAAAGACCTTTACAAAGAATTATTGGGCGTTTCATCCCACGAATTGTACCACGTTTGGAATGTGAAAAGCATTCGCCCAACGGATATGTTGCCTTACAATTTCAGTCAAGAAAATTACTCTGAATTGGGCTACGTTTATGAAGGTGTGACAACGTATATGGGTGACTTGTATTTACTTAAAAGTGGCGTTTTTGACTTAGCGAATTACTTTTTAGAATTCAACGATCAATTACAAAAACACTTCGATAATGCCGGAAGATTTAATTATTCGGTGGCACAATCTTCGTTCGATACGTGGTTAGACGGCTATGTTCCAGGAATTCCGGGTAGAAAAACGTCGATTTATACCGAAGGCTGTTTGTTGGCTTTTGTGAGCGATATTTACATTCGTCGTGCGACCAACAACCAAAAAGGATTGGAAGATGCAATGCGTACACTTTACACAGATTTCGCTCAAAAAGGAATCGGTTACACTTCTGAAATTTATAAGCAAATCTTGGAATCTACTGCTGGCATTTCCTTCGATTCATTATTTACCAACTATTTCTACGGAACGGAAGATTACGAGCAAATCCTGAATGAATGTTTGAATTATTTAGGATTGAAAATCGCCAAAATTGACGCTAAATCCTATTCAGAAAATAAGCTTGGAATCAAAAATTTACCCAAAAACGGAAACGCAGTAATTACGGCAATTGCACCAGATAGTCCAGCATCAAAAGTTTGTTCGATTGGTGATGAAATTATCAGCGCAAATGGTTTCAAACTCAATAACGATTTAGATAATTGGTTAACATTTTCTGCTTCGGATACAAATACATTGACGATCATTCGCAACGGAAAACTTCTAGAAATCACTTTGACAGCCAACGATTCTACTTACTACCCAAAATACGAAGTGCAACTTCAAGAACAACTTTCAGAGGAACAAAAAGCAGCTTTGAAAGCGTGGGCTGAGATTAAAAACTAATCGTTCGATTTCTTCTTCGGCTCTTTGTAGAAATACATTATCAAAACAGGCAATAAAGTCAAGTCTAAAATCAAGGCTACGAAAAGTGTTATACTTAAAAGAAAACCAAGATTAAACGTTCCGTTGAAACTTGAAAGTAACAGCAACATAAAGCCACTACATAAAATTAAAGTCGTCAAAATCATTGCTTTTCCGGTTACTAAAAATGCTGTTTCCAAAGCCTCCATTTTAGATTTTCCTTTCATTAACTCAAACTTGAATTTTCCAAGTAAGTGAATGGTATCGTCAACGGCAATTCCAAAAGCAATCGTGAAAATAATCGCTGTACTCGTTTTAATTTCTAGACCTGTGAAACCCATCAATCCGCCTATTACCATCAAAGGAATAACATTTGGAATAATACTTATAATCATCATTCGCAGCGATTTATAGATTAATCCCATAATTCCAGCAACAATCAAAATGGAGAACAGTAAACCTTGCAACAAACTCATCGACAAATAAGAAATGTTTTTATCCAAGATGTAAGCAGAACCTGTCAAACGGAACTCGAGCTTTTCCTCTAAACTGTTTTCCTTTAAAAACTGACGGAATTTTTCATTTTTTGCAGATACTTTATTGTTTCCCCAATCTCCAATTCCTCCTGTGATACGAGTAACTCGTTCTGTTGAATCAAGAATCAAGCGAATCATTTGACCTTGTCCAGCAATTTTCAAAAAGCGTCGAAATCTTTTCAAACTGCGTTTATCTTCGGGTAACTTAAACTCACTTGGATTGCCAGCGTGGGATGAACGATTGAGTACTTTCAACGATAAAACAAGTGTGTTTTTTAACTCAACTCCGTAAACATTTTCCAAGTAATTTTCAACTTTATCAATGGTTTCTAGGTATTCTGGATTCCAAATATTATCGTTCGTATCTTTCACAGTTACAGCTAATTCAAAAGGACGAAAACCTCCAAAATGTGTATCTAAGTAATTGAAATCTTGCTTGATTTGCTCCTTTTCGCTGATGTCATCCATTATTAAATTGTCAGCTTCAATAAAGTAAATACCCGCCAAAGAAATTCCAACTAGAATTGCATTCCCAATTAAAATTCGCTTGCCATTTCCAATAATCCATTTGTACCATTTAGGTAATCTTTTTGTCCAAAAAGAATCATCTTGCTTGTGAATAATTTTAGGTGCAGGTGTGTAATAAAACAAAATTGGCAAACACAAAATAGTTAAAAGGTATGCGATCATAACGCCAATTCCAACCACTAAACCAAACGTTTTTACAGGTTGAACATTTACAAAATAAAGCGACAAAAATCCAATGGAAGTGGTGAATGAAGTTAGAAAAGTTGCTAATCCAACCTCTTTCAAAGTCATTATAATCGCTTCAAATTTTGGATGATTATCACGCAAAGCATCTAAATAACGTGAGACCAAGTGAATAACATCCGACATTGAAACTACAAACAAAATAGATGGAAGCGTTGTCAACAAAATGTTCATTGGTGTATCGAACAAACCCATTCCACCCAAAACCCAAACAACCGTACTTACTATAACCACCTGAGGAACAATGATTCCCCATCCAGAACGAAAAGCAATAAACAAGAAAAGGACAATCAAAATACCACTTAAAGCTGCAAACAAAATCAGCTCAAAATTCATTTTATAGATGTAATACTTCTGACCAGCAGTTGTTCCTGCCATTCGTACTTTCTCAAAATTGTACTTTTTTGAAATGCGTTCCACCTCATCAACGATGTAATCACTTTTCTTTTTAGAAAGTACATCTTCGTGTTTCAAAAAGACACAAAGCGAAGTTCCGTCCTTAGAAATCAAAGTATTAATCAATTCTTCTGAGCGATAAATGCGAATTGAATCTTCTTTAAAATCGGAACTTTTAAGATTGAGATAAGGTTTTGAAAAAGCGCCACCAGTTGAATTGATAAATGTTTCTTCCTGATTCGTAAGCGCTCGAACCACTTTTACATATTTAATTGTGCTTAATTCCGACCTAAAGCGTTCAACTTTATTTAAAAAATTTCGGTCAAAAACGCCTTTTTCGCGCTGAACTGCAATTAATAAAAAATTATTATCGGCTTCAAACTTCTTACGGTGCGCATAGAAATAATCAGCATCATCGTCATTTGCGGGGAAAAATTTCTCGAAATCGTAATCGAAACGCAAGTCTGTGATTTTATAACCTAAAAAGGAGGTTGCACCAATCAACACGACGCCAATAATCACTGACCAAAATTTGAACTTCTTTTCCATTCTTAAAATTTGGTGGCAAAAGTAGTTTTAAAACATAAGTGACAGTGATTTTTTTGGATTTAAAACAAAAC
>JBILQY010000333.1:0-3544 GCA_044372955.1 Crocinitomicaceae bacterium
GGTTACACGCGAATCACAATTGATGACTCCAGACACATTCCTGAAATTGTTCGAACAAACAACACTTGGACTAAAAAATCCCTAATCAACAGAATCGAACCACTAAAATTGGAGTTTTTAATGGGAGATAACGAAGTTTCAAAAACAAATTTATTCTGGACACCAACAATCGGTGGAAATAAATACGATGGTTTTATGTTGGGTGCAGCGGTTCACAATATGGGAATTCCATTCAAACCGTTTCAATTTTTGGTTGCGCCACAGTTTGCATTTGGAAGAACGAAAGTTGCTGGAATTGCTGAATTGAGTTATACATTTCTTCCTAAAAAAGGCTTGAAAATCTCAAAATTCGGTGCATCGGCAAAAACTTTTGGAATGCCAAATAATGGAAACTTCCAAGTAATTACTCCATATTGGTATGCTAAACTAGGCAATCGCGGAAAAGCTAAAGCAACATCACACGATATCCTAATTCAAGGAATGTCAAAAAGCTTTAAAAGTGGTGGAATGGGCGTTGATGTCGCTCAAGGTGGAGCTTTTGTTCGCTACAACTACAACGTTGATTTACCTGACCATAGATTTGATATGACTTTAAGAGGTGACTATGTTCTAGGAAATCAAAAATTTGATCAACTTGGACGAATTTCAGCAGCAGCAACTTACAAATATAAATACCTAAAAAACAAAATGGAACGTTGGATTGAATTACGTGTTTTTGGAGCAGCAAATGTAGTGTATGAAACACAAAGCTTTATTGGCAATCCAAGCTTTGAACTTTCCATTTTTGGCGCAAGAGGCTATCAGGATTTATTTATTGAAGAATACAATTTCGGTCGATTTGAAGCAACTGGACTTTGGAGTCAAAATCGCATGGATAATTTCGGAAACTTCCATTCAAACAATATCAATATGGCGCTTGGAAGTTCTACAACTTGGATGTCAGCAGCAAACGTTTATATGCAATTACCACTTAAACCAGGAATCTTTGGTGCTTTCGCAGACTTTGGCGCATTTGAAGACTTGTTTGGGACAACACAAACGGTTGTAAATCTTGGACTTGGAGTTAAACTCGGAAATACTTTAGGTGTATTCTTCCCGCTGTATCAATCGAGTTACTTCGGTGATTTATTCACTGATTACGGACAAAAAATTAGATTCACTTTAAAATTAAACCTTGTAAATAAAGGTCTAAACCTTAACAACTTATTAAATTAAAACCACGATTATGTCAGAAAACAAACCATCAGAACCAAAAATTACCTTCGGGAAAATATTTTGGCCAAGCTTTTTAGCAGTATTCATTGCAGGAATTGTAGGAATGATATTCTTCTTCTTAATTCTTGGAGGAGTTATTGGTTCATTCAGTGATTTTGGTCCAAAACCATTATCACTTGAAGACAAAACCATCCTTCACATGGAATTAGACGGACAAATTTTAGATAAAGGTAAATCTGAATTTGATCCTAGTTCCTTCAATGTAAACGTTTCAATGGGACTTCCAGATATTCTTTACGGTTTGAGTGAAGCAAAAAAAGACGATAAAATTAAAGGTGTTTTTATTGATATCGGCGATGTTTCATGTGGAATGGCAACAGCTCGTGAAATCAGAAATGCAATCAATGACTTCGAGAAAAGCGGAAAATTTGTTGTAGCCTACAATTCTGGAGAATACATTTCTCAAAAAGAATATTATATCAGTTCTGCTGCGAAAGAATCGTATGCTTTTCCAACTTCAACTTTCCAAATGACAGGTTTAGGTGGCGAGTTAATGTTCTTCAAAGGCCTTTTAGATAAATTGGATTTAGAGGTTGAGATTATTCGTGGTTCAAATAATGATTTCAAAAGTGCGGTAGAACCATTTTTCAGAACGAGTATTAGTGATTCAAGCCGTGTACAAATGGAACGCTATATCAACTCTATGTGGGAAGATATGCGTAACGATATTGCGGCAGACCGAAAAATCAATCCTGAATTATTGAACAACATTGCCGACTCATTGAAAATCAAACGTACTGACGACGCCGTGAAATACAAATTAATCGATGGTTTGAAATACCGTGACGAAATGATTACGTACTTGATGAAAAAAGTAGGTGTTGAAAATGAAGATGATTTAGAACTACAAAGCTTTGAGAAATATGCTAAGAAAATTTTCTACCAAGATCAAGTTTTATTGAAAGCAGAAAAACCTGCAATTGCTGTGATTTTGGCAGAAGGTGATGTTTCTACTTCAGGTGAAGGTTTGACTTCAGAAGGTATTTGTAAGTTATTCCAAAAAGTTAGAAATGAAAAGTCAATCAAAACGGTTGTTTTTAGAATCAATAGTCCTGGAGGAAGTGCTTTGGCAAGTGAAGAAATTTGGAGAGAAGTTGAATTAACAAATAAAGTGAAAAAAGTAATCGTTTCTATGGGTGATGTTGCTGCTTCAGGTGGTTATTATATTGCTGCTCCAGCTCACAAAATCTTTGCAGAGCCAACAACTATAACTGGTTCAATCGGCGTTTTTGGAATGATTCCATATACAGGAAAAATGTTTGAGAACAAATTAGGAATTAACTTTGACAGAATCAGCACCAACAAACATTCGGTACTTTCTACCAACCGTAAATTGACTCCTGAAGAACTGGCAGCAACCCAAGCTGAAGTAGATCAGATTTATGATATGTTCTTATCGCGTGTTTCAAAAGGTAGAAAAATGACGAAAGAAGAAGTTAATTTCGTAGCTCGTGGTCGTGTTTGGACAGGTAGAGATGCACTTCGAATTGGTTTAGTGGATCAATTAGGTGGTTTGACAGATGCGATTTCTTACGCAGCGAATTTGGCAAAAATCAAAGATGCTAAAGTTTTATATTATCCGTTGAAGAAAGAAGATAAATTGTCTGAAATCTTTGAAATGATTGAAAGTGAAACAGGTGATGACGAAGAAGCTGACACAAAAATCAAAGCAAATTCAATGCCTTCAGAATTAGTAGAATACTATAATCAATTGAAAAAAATCGAAGCTATGAGCGGAATTCAGATGAGAATGCCGTTTGAGGTGAAGATCGATTAATTTTTAAATTCTTTTGCTTGATCAAAAGAATCAAAAATCAAGGCTCTGAATTTCTTTTTGTTCGCAAATGTTTGTTTTACTTATAGTTTCAACTCGTTGCGAACAATTTTAACTCCTTTCTGAAACTGAAATTTTTAAGAATGTTCTTACAGAAATTCTAAAAATTAACAGTTTCAGTTCAGTAGCTAAAACCTAGAAATTCAAGGCCAAAAAGATTCGCTAATAATATTAGGGAAAGAAACATTGCTAAAGAGTTAACTAAAAAGCAATAAATATTTAAGAAAATGAAACGCTTTAATTCTTATTTTTAAGGCTCATGATTCTGATTGTGAGCCTTTTTTAATTTGTTTTTTTATGCTAAGATTCATCATCTCCCTACTATTTATTGGATTATTTCAAAACTTGATAAGCCAAGATTTATACCCCATTACAGACAATGTGCGCAAGAAAATTGATAGTGTTTACAACGCCTTGATTAAAAAACACAAAGTC
>JBILQY010000031.1:0-13297 GCA_044372955.1 Crocinitomicaceae bacterium
GGATAGCATTTAAAGAATTAAATAAAAAATGTGGGTTTAATTGTGCACGTAAATTTTGAAGTTCTAATTCTGTTTGCGTTTTGGTAAGTAGTAAATTATTGATTTCTTTCTTGCGCGACTCTTCAAATAACAAATAAGTGATGTAAATCGAACTCCACAGAATGAAAACCACAAAAATGGAGGCCGTGTTTAATAAAATGGTTAGTAAATCCCATTTAGAAAAAGTCAGGTAAATAAAGGATGAGAGTAACTTGTTGAGTAATGTATAAGCGAAAGAAACAATAGCGGAGTAAATTATAATGCGTGAGACAAGAACAGGTGCATTGAATTGAAAGTAATTTTTACGCAAGTATAAATAACGCAGAAAATGACTCAATAAGATTCCAACAACTAAATAAAGCGTAAGATTGACCACAACGGCAAATCGCAATTGATTGTTTGAATTTCGATAGGCTGCCAAAAACAAAAGCGTTCCATACATGAACCAACCTAAAATTTGAAGAATCCAATAAATGATTTTTTTTCGCTTTGCTTCCATTCTCGCCTCGAAGATACGATGAAAAATGATTGCTCTTGAAAGTCAATTTAGCACTTTCAACTAGGGAATTCCCTGTCTTTATCAACAAAATAGCGCTTTTTTCAACATTTTTTCACTTTTTTTTCGGTGAAATGGTCATTGGCATTGATATTCAGATATATTTGTTCTAATAAAAAATATTAATTAACTCATTAAAACAAATTACTATGAACAAAGCAGAATTAATTGACGCGATTGCAGCAGAATCTGGATTATCTAAAGCAGACTCTAAAAAAGCATTAGATGCATTTGTATCAGCTACAACTGGTGCATTGAAAGGTGGAGATAAAATTTCTTTAGTTGGTTTCGGTTCTTTCGACGTATCTCAAAGAAATGCTCGTAACGGTCGTAACCCTAAAACAGGTGCAGTTATTGAAATCGCAGCTAAAAACACAGTACGTTTCAAAGCAGGTTCAGACCTTTCTTCTAGCGTAAACTAATTAGAATATTTTCTAAATTGAAAGAGGTTTCATTGTGAGACCTCTTTTTTTTGTGCTTTTTTTTTCCATTTTAAAACACAATTTCAAAGATTCCACGTTTTTTTACCAATGACAACCTTTGATTCGCCGCGGCGAATTGAGTATCCCGCTGTTGATGGTTCACCTTTTCTATTTGGATTCCTCGCTTTGCTACCAATGACATCTTTTGATTCCGCTGTGAAGGATGGTTCTCTTTTCTAGATGGATTCCTCGCTTTGCTCGGAATGACCACACGGTTGGTGACTGAATGCGAAAATGCTTCGCATTTTCGCCCAGTTTCCCCTACCAATGGTCATTCCGACTGGAAGGAGGAATCTTTTTTTGTCATTTCAATTTATGCTGTTGTAAAAAGTTACCTCTCGGAAAGACTGTCGGGTTTTAGGAGTTAGGCGAAAATGCGATGCATTTTCGCATTCTCTCCGCGATTAATGGGTCTTTCCTAGCTAAGCGAGGAATCTTTTATAGTCATGCCGATTTATGCTATTCAAAAAAGTTACTTTCTGAAGGACCCTTATCTACTCAATTCATCGGTAATTCCATCTGGTGTTAAACCGCGCAGCCGTTTCGGAGAAAAGTCCTATGGGTGTCATTTCAATTTACTCACTTTTAATCAATTAACTAAAAGGCCTTTCACTCTAAAGTTTTATTAATCACAAGAGTTTAGGAAGCATTGGGCAAAAAAAAAAAAACAATTTTTCTTTTCAAATTCAAATTTTAATTTAACTTTGCAACTCAAAGTACTTTTTAATTATCAAATTATGGAAGAAAACAAACAGCATTTAGAAGCATTGACCGAGATTCGAGCGATGATGGAAAAATCAACTAAGTTTATCTCTTTGAGTGGTTTATCTGGTGTTGCTGCTGGGGTTTTTGGTTTAATTGGTGCTATTGCAGCTTATGTTTATTTGGAAATCGACTTTAGCTCAGATAATTACTATGATTATGCTTATCGCAATGATGGAACGCCAGATAAAAACTTTTTCACTTTCTTTATTCTAAACGGTCTATCAGTTTTGACTTTAGCTTTGTCCTTCGGTATTTACTTCACTTCCAGAAAAGCAAAGAAAAACAATCAAACGATTTGGAATTCAAGTTCAAAGAGATTATTTGCCAACCTACTTCTACCTTTGATGACTGGCGGAATTTTCTGTCTTATTTTGTTTTACCACGGTTTGATTGAATTAATTGCTCCTGCTACATTAATTTTCTACGGTCTAGCTTTGATTAATGCTGGAAAATATACCTTACACGACATTCAATATTTGGGTGTTTTAGAAATCATTCTTGGACTCATAGCTTCCATATATATTGGCTATGGCTTACTTTTCTGGGCTTTAGGTTTTGGTGTTTTACATATTATTTACGGTACTTTAATGTATTTCAAATACGAAAAATGAAAAACTACATCGAACACCTGAACAAAGCCTTCGAAAGTAGAATTCGACTTGGAATCATGTCCATTTTGATGGTCAATGAGACCATAGATTTTGCTACACTGAAGGAAATGCTAGACATCACGGATGGAAATTTGGCCAGCCACGTTTCAGCATTAGAAAAACTGGAATATGTGTCAGTAAACAAACAATTTATAGGTAAAAAACCCAACACAACTTACGCGGCGACGGCTTTAGGTAAAAGTGCTTTTATGGAGCATTTGAACGCTTTGGAATCGTTGATCAAAAAGACGAATTAAAAAAATTTGCATTTTAACTTTGAAACTCAAAGTACTTTTAATAATTTAAAACAAATAAAAATGAAAAAAAACGATTGGATTATTTTAGTTGTGACAGGAGTTTACAGCTATTTATTTTACAAAGAATTCCTTGGTTTAAACGTCAGTATTTTCACGGTAGTTCTTTTGATTTTCGCAGTAATAAAAAATGGTAGCTTGCTCAAAAATCGAAATTGGTTGCTTGTATCCAGCTTGAGTTTAATTGCTTCTTTTAGTGTTGCTTACTATGGAAATTTACTATCAATTATAGCTTCGTTAACTTCACTTTTAGTGCTTACTGGAATGAGCGCAAGTTCAAATTCAAGTATCCTAATAGCGAGTATTTATGGTTTAAACTCGTGGTTTCTTTCAGGCATCGACGACATCAATCAACTTCCAAAACGTTTTTCTAAAGATCAAACTCCCAGCACTAAAAAACTGATGCTCATTGGAATCCCAATAGTGGTTGCATTTCTGTTTTTTGGAATGTATCGTGTTTCGAACCCCATTTTTGAATCATTGACAGACAAAATCAATTTAGATTGGATTTCATTGTATTGGGTTTCCTTCACCTTGTTTGGTTTGTGGTTGATTTATGGTTTTTACAATGTCAAATCTATCGATGACTTACAACGATTTGATGAACCTGAAACATTAAGAATCACCAACTACAAGCACGAAGAATGGTCGCTTTGGGGCAAAACACTCACTTTAGTTGATGAATATTTCTCTGCCAAAGTACTTTTCATCCTTCTTAATTTATTGATTCTAATTGTCAATCTTGGAGACATGAATTTCCTACTTTTCAATCAAGAATTACCTGAAAATGTGACATTTGCATCGTTCCTACATCAAGGTGTGGGAACGCTTATTTTTACAATCCTTATTTCTATAGCGATTGTTTTATTTTATTTCCGAGGGGCGATGAACTTTTTCACTAATAATAAGTTCGTGAAAGTGCTAGCATACATTTGGTTGATTCAAAACCTAATACTACTTGTTTCTGTTGGTGCAAAAAATGCGATGTATATTGATTTATACGGTTTAACTCACAAGCGAATTGGCGTTTATGTTTATACTTTCCTAACTTTTATTGGACTGATTTCAACTATTTTGAAAATCTATTTAGTGAAAAAGAATTTGTTCTTATTCCGAATGAATGGTTGGTCTTTCTTCTTAGTCTTAATCTTTTCATCTTTAATCAATTGGGATCAACTAATCGTCAACAACAATCAATCATTGAAAGGCGAAATCGATTTATACTATATGCTAGCACTTTCAGATGCCACAATTCCGAGTCTTATTAAAATGGAAGAAAACATCAAAAGTGAAGGCAAAAAAAGATTTTTTCATAAACGATTAATTAGAAAAATCAAAGTATTCCAAAGCAATCAAGCTGAAAAAACGTGGAAGTCTTGGACGTATTTGGATAGTGAGGTGGAGAAAGAATTAAAGTTTTTAGACTAATCAATTGATTTTAATCAAGTAATTATTCAATTATATAAAATGAAAATCAAACAGAATTTACCTTACTATATTGTTTTAGCACTTACGTTTATACTCCTCAAGTATGTTTACACGCAGACAGAAACAAGTGATTTAAAATTATTGTTAGAACCAACTTCAAAAGCAGTTGAATTTTTAACAGGTCGAACCTACTTTTTTACTTCAACGCAAGGCTATTTCTTCGAAGAATTGAATGTGACAATCAATAAATCCTGCTCAGGTTTTAATTTCTTTATCCTAAGTTTTGTTTTACTCTCAACCCTTACAATAAGCTATTTAAAAAATAACAATCAAAAAGTCTTTTCCATTATTTTAAGTCTTTTTGGAGCTTACTTTTTAAGCATTTTAGCTAATTCCTCACGAATTTATTCTTCAATTATTTTGCAAGAAAAAATACAACTTCTAACTTCACTTGATGCTTCAATCATACACGAATCTATTGGGATTATTAACAATTTAACCTTTTTGATTGTAGCCTATTACTTCACCGAAAAATTACTAATTAAACTTCATTCAAATGAAATTCTTGCTTCATCCTAAATGGATTGTTTTTGTAACAATCATTCCTTCCATACTTCTAATTTTAGTGTTTTGGGGAGATTTTAAGGTTATTCATCCTTTACTTAATTCGGAAACAAAAAATCGCTGGTTAACGTTTGGGTTTTCCTTTGGTTTCATGACTGCATTCCAAATTGCATTCATAATTTATGTGTTATTGAAAAAGCAAAAAATAACTTTGTTTTGGGCATTGGGAACTTTACTTTTCTATCTAATTTATTTGTATGCTTTCAGTTATAATTTCGATTTACTTATTCCGAGATCAATTCCGAATTGGATGCTAACAGGAAATCTTTTACTTTATACAGGGACTTTCTTGATGCCAACAATGGCTTTCGCTCTGTTTATTTTGGTAACACTTTCCGTTCCAGAAAACCAGAACCTTAATCCGTGGTCCAATGTGCTATATGCTATTTTATTTCCAATGGTTGCATTTGTTTTTTTCTTTGTTATCGCGCCTTTTTGGAAAACGGTTAATCAAGGCTTTGGAATACATTCTCTACTTATCATTTTTATAGCTGCAATTATTTTGTTTTTGTTCTTCCTTGTTCGTTTCATTTATACAGTGATGTCAAAAAATGCTAAGAATTACAAGGAAAATGTCCTAATATGGAAAGTTCTTTTTGCGATAATTCTGCCACTAATTGGTTTATCACTAACTCGGAAGAATAATTCAGGGCTTGATTTCTCTGATGTTTTTGGTGATTTCTCGAGTCTTTGGTTTCCTTTTCTTGCGATTTTAAATGGTGTTTTAATCTGTCTTCCTAAAAAAGAGAATCCGCGAAGCCATCTTTTCATTTTTAGTTTACGAATGCTAACATTCGCTTATACCTTCTACTTTTTCATGGTGTTTCTTCCCTTTCTTCCGCTTTCAGTAATAGCCCTTTTTGCCATAGGTATTGGAATTTTAATGTTGACACCTTTAATTCTTTTCATCATTCATATCAATGTTCTTCACAAAGATTTTCAATACTTGAGTCAATTTTATTCCAAACTAAAACTTCGAATAATTGGTTTTCTAGCATTTCTTATCATTCCAAGTTTCATCACTTTAGATTATTGGAACGATAGAAATAATTTGAATCAGGCTTTGAATTACGTTTATTCACCCGATTTTTCAAGCAACAAGAAAATAAACGAAAAAGCATTGTTAAGGACTTTAGATGCGATTAAAAGCAATAAATCCAACTCTGATTTTTTCACTTCGAGCAATCAGAAACCTTATTTATCAAGCTATTACAATTGGCTTGTATTGGATAATTTATCACTTTCAGAAACAAAAATCAATACCTTGGAGCGAATCTTTTCAGAAGAAAAACACTTCAGAAGTTTCCCTGAATCTAAATTGGATACAACAGTCCAAATTTCAAAGCTTTCTTCGAGAAGTACCTTCAACAAAAAAGGAAATTATTGGACAACTTGGGTTGATTTTCAATTAACAAATACTTCTGCGGATTTTGGAATGCAAGAATATGCCACACTTTTGAATCTGCCTGACGCTTGTTGGATTAGCAATTACTATTTGTACGTTGGAAAAAGAAAAGAGATGGGTATTTTGGCAGAAAAGAAATCTGCTTTTTGGATTTATACCACTATCAGAAATCAAAATCGAGACCCTGGAATCTTGTTTTATAAATCAGGTAATAAAGTGGAATTTCGCGTTTTTCCATTTGTAGAAAAAGAAATAAGAAAAACAGGAATTCAATTCATCCACAAAGAACCCATTGAATTGGAAATTGATGGGAAAATTGTAAAGCTTGGTAATGAATATGAAAAAATCGATGCACATTTTGAAGATGAAACAGCAATTTATGTTTCAAGTGCTGAAAAGCGAAAACTTAGAAAAATCAAACGTAAACCTTACATTCATTTTATGGTTGACGTTAGTGATCCTGCTAAAAAAGAAAAATATTCGAAAGCCATTGAAAACTTTACCAAAGCCAATAAACAGCTAAGTAAAAACGCAGTAATCAGTTGTGTTGCAAGTTATAGCACCTGTTTTTCCGTAGATGAAAATTGGAAAACTCAAATTAAAGAGGCGGATTCAAAAGGAGGATTTTTTCTCGAAAGAGCTATTCAAAAAGCTTTTATCGCTCAAAAACAAACTGCTACTTATCCAATATTTGTAGTTGTGACCGATAACATTACCACTTCAATCATTACAAAAGACTTTGCCGATTGGAGACACTTGTATCCAGAAAACAACTTATTCTATCATTTGAAAGGTCACAATTCACTCAATGCTCATTTTTTAGACAATAACCCATTTGAAATTGCTTTAAATGATACGTCAATTCAAGTTGGAAATGAGGTTTTAGTTTATCCAATTGGAGCGAAAAACAAAGCCTATATTCCTGATAATCAAAAAGGAAGTTTAATTTTCAAAAACGCAACAGCCGCAAAATCTAAAAAGTATGTAATGCAAAAAGATTGGTTGTCGGGTTTACAATTACAAGCAAACTACAAGAATCACATTGAGCATCCAGAACTAGTGGATTCAGATTGGATTCAACAAGTAAAATTAAGCTTTCAATCACGAATTTTGACTCCTTACACTTCTTATTTAGTAGTTGAAAATCAAGCGCAAAAGAACAGTTTGTTGCGAAAACAAAAGCAAGTTTTAAACGGCAAGCAATCCTTCGATCTTGAAGATGAAAGTACTGAAATGAGTGAACCAAGTTGGGTTATAGCCTTCTTTCTTTTGTTGATTTTCATTTACTTTAGCAAGAGGAATAGTAGGGTAATTTAAATCAATTGAGACTCCTGCAGCGAATCGGTTAATTAAACAATATTTTAAATCAAAGTAAAATGGGACTAATCAGAGAACCTAAAAATGTTGAATTCACAGTCCTTGATAAAGCATGGACAACGGAAGAACTAAAAGAGTTTAGTGCTTTTATAAAACTGCGAAAAGGGCAAAGAAAAAAAAGACAAACACGAACAAAGACCATAAAACCATAAAATAGGAAGACGTATTCAACCCTAGAGTACAATTAAATTGTTTATTCCATGCTACTTGTCGGACTAAAATTGTCATTAGAAAGATATTTAGATTAACTTTTAACTGTGGCATATTCGCCCTAATTAAAATCGCAACCGTTAGATTTTCTTCTAAATAATTTCTATTTCCCTTCTTCCAAATCCGCCAAGTGAAGATTGGTAATCAATGACTTCATCTGCATGATTGCAATTTTATTCAGTTGAATTAAGCGTTGACTTTGTGTAAGCTTTTGGTCGATGAGCATAGCGTTGATACTTTCTAAATTTGACAAAACCACCAATTGTTGAATCGTTGCCTGATCGCGAAGGTTTCCAGATTCGTTAGTGTTGCTTTCCCTCCATTGTTTTGCTGTCATTCCAAAAAGTGCCATGTTCAACACATCAGCTTCGGATGCATAAACAAAAGATGTTTGTCGTTTTCCTACTGTTTGAGGAATCAGGTTTTCTTTGATGGCGTCTGTGTGGATTTTGTAATTGACTTTTGCTAAGGTGCGTTGGAAGTTCCATTCAAGGTTTAAGCGCTCATTTTCTTCTTTTTGTAAACGTTTATATTCTTTTATCAAGTAAACTTTGAATTCAGCGCTTATCCACATACCAAATTCAAAAGCGATATCAATATGAGCATAAGTTCCGCCATATCTTCCAGCATTTGCTTTTAAACCGATTGCATTTGTTTTTTCAACCCAATCTTTAACACTTATTTTATAACTATTTAATCCAGCTTGACTTTTAATTGTGGCATATTCGCCATAATTAAAATCTTGATTGTTCACACATTCCCAAACACCAAGAAACTCAACTGTATTTCTATTTCGTAACCAATCAGCGATAAAAAATTCTCCATCTTTTGCCTTTAACATATCTGTTAAAGAAATGTAATCGTCCTTTTCTTGTGTGAGAATAGTTATCTCTGTTCCGTTAATATTGATTTTTTTAGCCTTATTCATTTTCTTTATGTTTAACTATTAATTCCACTTTGTTTTTAATTCATTTTTAAATCCTTCGAATTCGAGGGGTTTAAAATTTGGATTATACATAAGTTCCCATAATCCAAGTAGTTCAATTGTATTTCTATTGCGTAACCAGTTTTGAATAATCTTATCCGTATTATTTTCATCCTTGTGCCTTGCAATATCTGTCAATGAAATATAATCGTTTGCTTCACTTTTGAAAATTGTAATCTCATTTCCTTTCACTTCAATTTTTTGATTCTTAGCCATATATCTAATTTTAATTTCTTGTTTGTTACTACTTTTTCTTACTTGAAATTACGAAAGATTATTATTTAATCAAAATAAATATTAAAAATATATCAAAATAATTAACTAAATAAAGTTTGACTTCCCACCAATTGAATGGCAAAAAAGGAATAAAAATTAAGATTTCTGTTTATCAAATAATCTCGATTGCGGTTTAATTGTACCGAATTCGATATAATTTAAAATGGGATTGTTGGATTTTTATAAAATCCGAAATAAATGGATTCTATGCATTTTACAAATCGAAAAAAATCAATGTTATCAAATATGTAAATAGTGGTAAATGGTTTTTAATTGTACCGAATTCGGGAGAATTAGAATAGCAACACATAAATTCAAAAAACAAATCTTGAATTATTCCATCTTCCCACATTTTTTACGAACTTAGCACCGATAGGTATTTGAACATAAAAATGGAAACGAAAGATTAATTCTTTCCATCTTGGCAGAAAAGATACAGCCGAAGGTTTATGAGTATGGGTTTTTGAAGGAGTGATGTTTTAATTAACTCCCAAAAAGATAAAAAAAACCAGTTAAAAATGCACTATAACCAGCCAAATGTAGGGTTTTTATAGTACATTTGGCTACTTATAGCGCTTTATGAAAAAGATAATAGGCAGAATATCAGAAACATACACATTAAGTAGTAGTTTAAATTCAAATCAATCCGAATTAATTGCAATTCATGGAAGGAGACGCGTTGGAAAAACATTTCTTGTACGCACTATTTATAAGAAGCACTTTGTATTTGAGTTTTCAGGAATCCATCAAGAACCACTCAAAAAACAGCTCAAAAATTTCTATCTTGAACTTAAAACAAAATTCAAATCTGCTACCCTTCCAACAGATTGGCTAGAAGCATTTTTTCAATTAAGAAGTTACATCGATAGCCTCAAATCAACTAAAAAAAAAGTAATTTTCTTCGACGAATTCCCATGGTTAGACACTCGAAAATCTGGATTTTTAGCTGCTTTTGATAATTTCTGGAACAACTACGCCACTAAACGAGATGATTTGGTGGTAGTCGTTTGCGGTTCTGCAGCGTCTTATATGATTCAAAATATAATCGAAAACAAAGGCGGATTACACAATCGAATAACGCAACAAATTCATTTAAAACCCTTCACACTTCTTGAGACGGAGCAACTTTTGAAAGCCAAAAACATACGCTTTTCTCGCTATGACATTCTTCACCTCTACATGGCGCTAGGAGGCATACCTCATTATCTTGACAAAATCGAAAACGGAGAAAGTGTCCCTCAAATAATCGATCGTTTGTGCTTCCAACAAAACAGCTTTTTAAGAAAGGAATTCAAAGTTATTTTCGCTTCCCTTTTTGACCATCACGAAAACCACGAGCACCTGTTACGTTTGTTATCTACCGTAAGAAAAGGATTTACACGTAACGAAATTCTTAAAAAATCGAAACTGAACTCGGGTGGAACTTTAACTAAAACACTTCGCGAACTTGAAGCTTCTGGATTCATTACCAAATATTCACCCTATAAAAACACAAAAGACGCTCTTTATCGACTGACCGATGAATATTCCTTGTTCTATATACGATTTATTGAACCTTCTTCACCGTCGAACAGTCAAACTTGGCTGAATTTACACAACCTACAATCTTTCAAATCATGGTCTGGATTTACGTTCGAAACTATCTGTATCAAACACGTTGAACAGCTAAAAGAAGCACTTAAAATCAGAGGAATACATTCAACAGATGGTTCTTGGGTTTCAAAAAATAATGAAGAAAACGTTCAAATTGATTTACTAATTGATAGAAACGACCGCGTAATTAACCTCTGTGAAATGAAGTTTTATGACACGCATTTTAAAATTGATAAAAAAACCGCTGAAAACATTCAGAAAAAAATCAATGTCTTTAAAGCTGAAACACAAACTAACAAAAATATTTTTGTGACTTTTATAAGTACCTACGGATTGAAACGCAATATGTACAGTAATCAATACGTTCAAAATGACTTAAACATAAATTCACTTTTCACTCAATTTTAGTACAAAAATCATCGTATATCCAGCCAAATGTAGGGGTAAAATACTACTTTTGGCTACTTATAGTTATTTAATAATGTCATAAATAATTGATAAACAATGTTTTAAGTTTTTAAACATGTTTATTTTTTAAAATAAATTTTTAGACATCAAAAACGATTTATTGAAATAGTTCCACGCACAAAAAGACGTGAACGTAAACGCAAGTTTGTACCACATTCGTGAGTATTTCCAAGGAAGAAAAGCACAAGGCAAATGAATTCCAAAAGCGACGATGCGACTTACACGGCTTTAATAAGTGAATTGAGGAACAAACTTTCCATCTTGGCCGAAAAGATTCAGCCGAAGGTTTATGAGTATGGGTTTTTGCTGGAGTGATGTTCAGGAAAATGGTTGAAACCATTTTTTGGTTTGGTGGTTATTTCAAAGGTGCGGGTTTAAACCCGCACCTTTGAAATAACCACACCTTTTAAATCGACTATATAATTTGTTTAACCAGCAATTCCAAACCTAAATTATGCATTAATTCTTTTATTTTTTCTTCGCTATAATTAAATTGCTTTTGCAGTGAGCAATTCAATACCCAACGAATATTATGAAATTCTTTATGAATCCTTAATTCTTGCTCCAAATCCAATAAATTTTCGTGAATAGTTTCACTATTCCAATAGATTTGACTATTTGCTCCAATTACACAATTTTTCATCGTTGCCTTTTGGAAGATTGGGAGATTCATAAAAAAAACATCAGCGGCATTTTGTAAAGAAGAATTTTCTAGTTGTATTTTATGACGAAACATCTTGATTAAATCGTTAGCAATGCGTTTTTCTGTCTTTCGTTTAATTTTTTGATACAATAAATCTAAAGCTGAGAAATCAAATTCTGAATGCCAAATAAGATAAATTAAGTCCGTCATTTTTTTCTTTTCTTTTAAGCTCCATTGAATTGAATCTAATTCCTTCATTAATTGTGCTTTAACATTTAAATAATTAGTTTTAGCCTCAACTACACAATTCCAAATCCTTTTAGTTATATCTAATTGAAAAAAAGAATACTTATTGGAGGAAAAAGTAATATACTCCAATTTTTTTTGAGAAATAAAAATATCCAATGTTGCCTCATCTGCAACCACTAATAAAATTAGCTTAAGCTCTTCTGTAAGTAATTGTTTCATCTTGATTTTTTTACAAAGAAATATTAGCTGACCGCCATAAATTGTAGTTTTGAAGATATACTTTCGCATAAAATAAGTTTTATGTCTCAAGTAAAATCAATTGAACGCTTAAGCAGTATATTAAATTTCGTTCATCAATATCCATATTGCAGTCTTCAAGAAATGATGGGGAATCTATCCAATAAAGATTTTTTTCCAACTGAACGCACGATGCAACGCGATCTCAAAACAATACGTGAAATGTGCTTTATTGATATCAAGTACAGTCGCTTGCATAACGGCTATTTTATTGATAAAGAAAGTGAGCGTGATTTCAATGAATGGATGCAACTATTTGAGTTATTCAATCGAGCAAACGTAATCAATGAAGTTTTAATAAAAACTCCAGGTACAATTGATTACATTGACTTCGACCAATCCGTTAGCATTCATCAGGAACAATTGTTTCCATCGGTACTCAATGCAATCATTGAACGCAGAAAAATTAAATTTACCTATCAACGATTTTGGGAAGATGACCCCTTTCAAATCGAACTGGAACCACAATTATTGAAAGAGTACTTAAATCGTTGGTATGTCGTTGGAACAAATGAAGCTGGTGAATTTCGAAGTTATGGGCTTGAGCGCGTTACTGAATTTCAGATATTAGCTTCGACGTTTAAACCTAAAGTAAAAAACCCCAAGAAATTATTCTATGATGTGATTGGCTTGTATTCCGAAAATGAATTAGAACAAGTTGTTTTAAGTTACCAACCTTTTCAAGGTAAATACATCAAATCGCAACCTCTACATTCCAGTCAAAAAATCCTTGTCGATAACGATTCTGAGCTGCGTATTGAAATTCAAGTTTGTCCTAACTATGAACTTGAAGAACAATTATTAAAACAAGGTGAACGGGTTACGGTTTTGGAACCACAGTGGTTGCGAGAAAATATCAAAAAGAGAATAAATGATTCACTATTGAATTATGACAAGTAAACATTTAGTCTCAAAACTCTGTCCATTCTCATTTAA
>JBILQY010000335.1:0-3519 GCA_044372955.1 Crocinitomicaceae bacterium
GTACTTCACTGACGTTTTTGGAAAAGAAGTTGTGTTCATTACTTTGAGGCTAATTTAATTGATAATTGCAAACTTAGAATTGCGAACGTACTTCACTGACGTTTTTGGAAAAGAAATTAATAATTGCTAGTTGCGAACGACAGAATTGCGAACGTACTTCACTGATGATTTAGGAAAAGAAATGGTATTTATCTTGGTGTAGGTAATTTAATTGCGAATTGCAAACTTAGAATTGCGAACGTACTTCACTGACGTTTTTGGAAAAGAAATTAATAATTGCGAGTTGCGAACGACAGAATTGCGAACGTACTTCTCTGACATTTTTAGAAAAGAAGAGGTATTTATTACGTTGGGGTAATTAAATTGCGAATTGCAAACTTAGAATTGCGAATGTATTTCACTGACGTTTTTGGAAAAAAAATTGTAATTCATAGGTTCGCAATTTCTAAGCATTATGGTCATTCGTTTGCAATTCGCAATTAATTGGTTAGCAATTTATAAGCATTATGGTTATCCGTTCGCAATTTGCAACTCTTCCGTTCACAATTACTAAGCGTTATGGCAATCCGTTCGCAATTCGCAATTTTTAGTTCGCAATTATTTCTCCTTCTTCTTCACCTCTCTATCATTTACCAAAACAAAACGCGCACTCAAGAAAATATTGTTAGCTGGGAAGTAATTAGATGAACTTTTGCGCATTGGAAACAAAAATTGATAGCCTGTTTGTAAATGAATTTGCCAAACCTTATAACCTAAAACGGGTGAAAATCCAAAGCGGTATTTTTCAAAGTTGGTTCTTGCACACAAAGTTGCGCCGTAGGTCAAGCTTATATTGTCTTTCCGAAACCAATACCCCATATCGTAACCGAGGATTGGATTCCAATTCGAAAAATCGTATGAATAATTTACACCAAAGTGAAAAGCATTTGTTGATGGTGATTTTAATTTTCCTTGTTTCCATTGACGTTCCATACCAATTTCACCGGCATAAAAGCGACCACTTTGTACACCAAAATAGGGTCCAGTTTTGACAATTGTTTTTTCAATTTTCTTATCTCCAAAAAGCTGTGCATTAACTTGAAAATAGAATAAACTAAAGAAGATTAAAAGGCTATTTACCGTATTTTTCATGAATTTCTATTACTGTTTTAATATCTTGTGCATCAATTCCTAAACTATCCGCAATTTGTCTGGCTCTTTGAACTTCGTCATAAGTCATTTTTGCTTCGTTGGCTGTTTGCTGAATCTCGATAACGTTAATGAGGTCTGTATGTTTCACTCCTGGAAGCGAATATTTCAGAACACCAGTATTCAATGCATACATAAATGAATTTTCTTTGTTGGCTTTCTTGATCATTTTTTCCTCCTTATCGAAAGAAACTAAGAATACCAGAATACAAGCCGTCAAATAAAGCCATTTAAAAACACCAAGTGTGGCTCCAACCACTTTGTTAAATGCAGATAATTGTGCAATTTTTAACACTTGCTCAAGTGCTTTTCCTCCAAAATAAACCATTGCACCGACTAACAAAAAGAGTACAATAAAACTAATTGCTGGCATATATGAATGTGCTTCTTTTCCAAATTCCATATATTTTGAAAATTTGTCGGAAAAGTTGAAAGCAGCATACAGACCAACGACAAGCGCTAAAATTGTAAAAAGTTCCATAATAAAACCTTTTTGAAAACCTTTCCAGGCTCCGTAAAGCAAGGGTAAAATCAGAAGGATGTCTAAAATTTCCATAGCGGAAAAATAAGGTGATTTTCAATTAAAAAATAGACATTTACTATTTCTTCTAAACATTTTTTTGTCAGTTATCATTTTAGTTGTTATTCTTGTGATATGCTGATAAACCCATACAACGACGAGTATTTTATGAAACAAGCCTTGGAAGAGGCAAAAAATGCTTTTGAAGAAGATGAAGTTCCTGTGGGTGCAGTGATTGTTTGTAAAAATCAAATTATTGCACGCGGACACAACTTGACAGAAACTTTAACAGATGTTACAGCGCACGCCGAAATTCAAGCTATTACAGCCGCCGCACAATATTTAGGAGCAAAATATTTGAAAGAATGTACGCTTTATGTAACTATTGAACCGTGTTGTATGTGTGCTGGAGCCCTGTATTGGTCACAAATTGATAAGGTTGTTTTTGGTACGCGCGATGAAAAAAGAGGAGCAGGTACAGTAGGTAAAAGTTTATATCATACTACAACTTTAGTTGTGAATGGTGTTTTAGAAAAAGAATGTGCTGATTTGATGAAAGCGTTCTTTGCTAAAAAGAGAAGGTAATAGCTTCTAAAAACCAAACAACTTTATAACTAGAGGAGTTTATTTGATTACTTTACTATTTTTTTCTCTTATAAACAGGAACAGTTGAGCAAGGTTCGCCATACATTAAAGAAAGTACAACGGGCTGTAATTTATTCAACAAAGTTACCATTGCAAACTCAGGACAACTGATATCGCTGCAACCTTTAATAATTACGCGTTTTTCCGCGTATTTTTCCAGATTTAATTGATTAATGTTTTCAGTAATTAACTGTTTTTCAAGATCTAATTTATTTCCAACTACTATAGTTTTTGCGTTACCAATTAGAGCTGAAGCAACTAACATAAAAGCCCAGGTTGGTACAATTGCATCAGCTGAACAATGAATGAAAACAGCTTTTTCACTGTATTTTGACCAATCCTCTTCTTGAATCCAAGTTCGAAAATCTTTTTCTCGAAGTACAAATCCTTGCCATAATTGGGTTGCCAAATCGATTCCTTCAATCGCTATTTGCGGTTTAAAATCCGCCAAATCCATTTGAACTAAACCACTTTCTTTGACCTTGTTTTTGATTTCTTCCATAGTACAAAAGTACTGATAAGAATAACTAAAACATATTCATTTTCGAAGTCAAATGATTTTTGATTGTGTTGTTTGAAAAAAATATAAATCTATTTTTACTCGTTTTAATTCTGTATTCAACGTTTTAAATTTCCAAAGAAATTAATCCTTTTTTTTATTACTTTTCTGCCATGAAAAGGCAACTTCTAATTTTATTTTTTCTTTGTAATTGTTTCTTTTCTTTTTCCCAATTCAATGAATATCGTTTTCACGTTTACGGAAAGGCAAGTAGTGGTTTGATTGATAAAAACAATTATTTCAATATTGGAGCAAGTATGGAGTGGATGGTTAAGCCTAAATTAGGTTTAAATTACAATTTAGAATATCAATATCGCACCGATGGATATTCCCATATTCATGGTTCAATAGGTTCATTAGCAGGTCCACCATTGTTTGTTATTGGTCTTATTTCTGGTATTTCTAACGACGATGATTGGGATAATGATGATAACAATCCATTCAATTTTGGATATTTAGGAGCTTTAGCTGGAGTTTTACTAACAATTTGTCCCGATGGAGTGAGTTATCATTTTCCAATTGGTTATCATTGGGATGTTGCTCCGTATGCTAATGTACTAGGTATCGATTGGGTTTTTAACAGAAAAGAAAACTATAGTCAACTTAA
>JBILQY010000336.1:0-3509 GCA_044372955.1 Crocinitomicaceae bacterium
AGTCCAGTTGTAGATAATGGTTTGAGATATAGTGTCGTGGACATGACATTGAATGGAGGTCTTGGAGATGTCCAAGTTACAACAATGAATACGCAGCTAGCAACTGACTTGACCGAAAAATTGATTGTTATTAGAAGTACTGAAATACAAGGTTTTTGGGTGATTGCGCATAAAAAGAATGTGAATGAATTTTTAGCATGGAAAATTGATGCATGCGGAATAAGTGAACAACCTGTTATTAGTGCAGTAGGGTCATTTTTTTTAGTTGCTGCGTTTGGTGCAACCGAAGGATGGATGGGGGCGATGGACGCATCTCCGGATGGAAATCGCATCGGAATGCCAGTAGACTGGAGTGACCGACTGGAATTTTTCGATTTCAACAAGACAACTGGGGTTGTAAGTAATCCATTGACAGTAAATGTTGTAGATGATTCAAATCCACCTTTTTTAAGAAAGTACGGCGCCTGTTTTTCTCCCGATGGGTCAAAATTTTACTATACTAATATCAACTCGGTTTACCAATTAAATTTAGGCAACTACACTTCGGCTGCCATAGCATCTTCAAATACCTTGATATATTCTCCTACACTTGAACCTAACAATTATCCTTGTTTGCAAATCGAACAAGCACCAAACAATAAATTGTATGTTGCCATAGGAAATAGCGGAAGGTTGGATGAAATCTCAAATCCTAATTCTTTGGGGCTAGGTTGTGGTTATGTAAGCAATGCTGTCAGTTTCAGTCCTGCAACATGTCAACTCGGTTTACCAGCTCAAGTCCCACTTGGGGGATTTGCGGCTAACTCAACTATTACATTTTCTTCTGATTCTTGTTTGCAGAGCTCTATTTCATTTTCTATTGCATCAGCATCTCCCATCAATCAAATAAGTTGGAATTTTGGCGATCCAATTTCAGGAGCAAATAATAGTTCATCGTCTTTAAACCCTAGCCATCTATTTTCTGAAACAGGAACATACCAAATTACAGCCACTGTTGAATTTGATTGTTTTACAGAAACCGTTACTCAGAATATAACTGTAGTCAATTGCTCAGATACCATAATACCGATTCTACCATTTGAATTTCCTAATGTTATTACAACCAATGGAGATGGTATTAACGATCTTTTCGAAATACAAGATTTACCAACAAACACCGAAGTTATAATCATCAATCGTTGGGGGAATGTTGTACTTAAATCGGATAATTACCAAAATAATTGGGATGGAAAAGATTCCTCAGGAAAAGAGTTAGTTGATGGGGTTTATACTTATAAATTTAAAACCAAAGATGGTAGAATTGGTCATGGGTTTGTTCATTTAGTGAGGTGATTCTTTGCGCCCCCCAAAATCAAGCTTAATTTTGACCAATCAAACAAAGCATCAAGGTATGATAATTCGATGTTCCACCCTTTTTTGTTTTATGCTATTTTGAAATTAGATTGTTGGGCTCATTCCGTCAGTTGGACGTCAGGGTTCTAGCTACTAAAAAAAAACGCCGTTAGGAAAATAAATTCACTTTTCTTTTTTATTTCATTTTTCTTCTCCCCCTTTATATTTAAATAAAATTTTTACTGTTAGACTTCAAATTTTGCAACCTATCTAGTAAACACCAACTACTTTTGAAACACTAAAATGAAATTTAATTCTTAAGAATAACCAGTTTATCTAATCTAAATCGTTGGTTATAAGTATTTTTACAAGGATTAAAAAAATTACAAGAATGACAAAACAAAGTAAAAATCGATATTTTTCTTATATCTTATTTTTAGTTTCTTTCTTACTATTTGAGTCATCTGCTCAAGGGCAAAACATCTTTGATATCGCACGAAAAGGTACTGTTAAGGAAATGAAAAGCTACCTCAAAAACAATCCTAATCAATTAAATCAAATTTCTCCAGAAGGAAACAGTCCTTTTTTACTTGCTGCTTATCGTGGGAACAATGAAGTAGCAAAGTTTCTCATTGAAAAGGGTGCAGATTTGAACAGCTGCTATTCTGAAGGTTCAGCCTTGTATGCCTTAATTTACAAAAACAATATTGATTTACTAAAAATCCTCTTTAAAAAAGGTGTGAACGTGAACGATACATGTCAATTTGAGCAACTTGGATATCCTATTCATTTTGCGATGCTATTGAAACGATACGATCTTATTTCATTGATGTTAAAACAGAAGATTGATTTAACTGTTAATGATCAAAACAATAAGTCAATAAAACAATTGCTTTTAGAATACAATGACCCAAAACTAAATCAACTTTTTAATTAATTGAATATTCAAATATCATGAAAACTACTTTTAACCTTCTTCTTGTATTTATTGGGTTTTTCTGCAAAGTTAAGAGCCAAACTTATACGACTGGAGTAATTAATTTAAGTCCTACGAGTGGATTAGCAATGACAGCAAAAATTGATGTGGCTAGTCAAGTTACACTAACGCTTACTGGTCCTACAAATAGATGGTTTGCAATCGGTTTTAATTCGAATTCTATGACCTCGGGTACTGATGTTGTAAGTGCTCATTCGTCAGGAACACTGTCATCATTTGATTGCAATCTAACTGGAACTAGCGCTCCTGTTACGGATGCTCAACAAAACTGGACAATTACAACAGATGCTTCAAGTGCTGGTGTGCGAACAATCGTTGCAACGCGTGCATTAAATACAGGTGATGCAAATGATTACGCTTTTTCAAGTAATCCTACTTCTATAAATTTAATTTGGGCGAGAGCAAGTTCTAATACTTTCAATTATTCCTATCATGGTGGTTCTAATAGAGGAGTCAGTCTAGCTCAATTTTCCCTTGTAACCCCAACCGCTGCTCCAACTGGTTCGTCCTCTCAAACATTTTGTTCGGGTGCAACAATCGGACAACTAAACGCTAATGGAACCTCAATTCAATGGTATGCGAATTCAACTGGAGGTAACCCCCTACTTTCCTCAACTGTTTTAGTCAATGGCACCACTTATTACGCTTCTCAAACAATTAATGGGCAAGAATCATTGAGTCGATTAGCAGTAACCGTTACATTGAATTCTATTCCTTCTGCTCCTGGAGTTATAAATGGTAACCTTGATTTTTGTTACGATGCAACAAGTCAGCAATATTCAATAAACAATGTTCAAGGTGCTACATCTTATGTTTGGACAAATCCCAACGGAACAACTGGATCGAGCATAGGAACAAACATAAGCCTTCTTTTTTCACCAAGTTTTGAAACAGGTTTTCTGGAAGTATATGCTCAAAATAATTGTGGACAGAGCGCAACAACAAGTATAACTATTAATCAACATTTACCTTTCTCCCAAACATTAAATGTTACAACTTGTAGTCCCTATAATTTTAATGGACAGACCCTAACACAAAGTGGTGCGTATACCTATCAAGGTACTACAATTTGGGGTTGCGATTCTACCATTTTACTTAATTTGAGTTACAATTCACCAATTAACCAAACTATAAATATTCAAACATGTGGTTCCTATTCATGGAATGGTCAATCTTACTT
>JBILQY010000339.1:0-3485 GCA_044372955.1 Crocinitomicaceae bacterium
CGGCGCATACATGATGAACGTATTTAGACAGCATTGGAATTTTGTAGCTGAAATAATTCGTCGGACAAATTGTAACGTGATTGTTCCTGATTATCCATTAACACCAGCGGTGACCTACAAACAAAGTTTTGAAATGGTGCGTGAATTGTACGCTGATTTGATTCAAAAAATTGGGGCTGAAAACTTAATTTTAATGGGAGACTCTGCTGGTGGTGGTTATTCATTAGCGCTTTGTCAACAGAATAATGAACTAAATATTGCCCAGCCTTCGCAAGTAATCTTAATAGCACCTTGGTTGGATGTTACGCTTTCTAATCCGGATATCTTGTTAACAATAAAGAAATGTCCAACTTTGGATTTAGAAAATTTAGTCAAAATCGGTAAAGCTTGGTGTGGTGATTCGGACCCTAATAATTATTTGGTAAGTCCAATTTATGGTGATTTTCAAAATTTACCTCCGATGAGTTTATTTATAGGAACTCATGATATTCTAATAGCTGATTGTCAAAAACTTAAAAAAGAACTTGAAAGTCAAAATATTCCTTTGAACTATTATGAATACCCTAAATTATTTCATGATTGGGTAATGTTAGTGAGGTTGCGGGAATCAAAAGATGCCTTAACGAAAATGGCTGAGTTGATAAATAGAAAGTGAAATTACTGCTTTCTCAATTCTATAAATTCTTTGATTTTTTCGTTTTCAATCAAAACAGTTAAATTGTAATAAGCTAATTTCCAAACACCTTTTTCTTTAACACAAACGCCACTGCCACGACAGTCTTCCATCCATGTTTTCAAGTCTTCATCGAACCAAGCTGTTTTGCCGTCTTTTGAAAAATTCCATTTGCGATTGCTTGCTTTGAAATCCCACGCTTTTCCTTTATCGAAATAGGGTTTTGAAAATACTTGAAATTCCATTTTTGTCCAACGTTCACCAGGAGCCGTTCCTAAGAAAATGAAATCATCGGTTGTCGATCCAAAATAAGCTTTAAAATCTGCATTCGTAGCCGCTAAATGCCAAGCATCTATTAATTTATTTAATGATTCCGATTCCCTTTGAGAGAAAGAGGGGAAACAAAAAGCTAAAAACAATAGAAATAGAATTTTATTCATCATCGAAGTGAAAAGTGCAGAGTGAAAAGTTAAAAGTGAAGAGTTAAAGGTGAAGAGTCAAACACTCACTTTTATCTCTTAATTCTTAACTTTTAACTAAAGATTATTTCTTACTTTTCTCCAACGCCATACAAGCTTTTACTGCATTGTAAACATTCACAACACCACCAGTTGTACAAAGCGGGTTTAAATCTTCATACTTAACCGCAGTTGCAAACATCACTTCTTTAATTTGAGCCATCGATAATGATGGAAAATAAGATTTCAACAAGGCTGCAACACCAGAAACCATTGGAGCTGCCATTGACGTTCCTTGTAGATTTTTGTACTCACTTTGTGGAACTGTGTTATAGATTTCAAAACCTGGAGCAAAAATATCAACTCGTTCTTGACCGAAATTTGAGAAAGAAGCAACTAATTCATTTTTGTCTTTTGTGGAAGCACCAATCGTGATAAAATGAGCTAAAGGTTCAGCTTGAAAGCTATATAATGAAGTTGGGTAATTTGGTTCGTAATCAACATCTTTTGCATCATTTCCAGCTGCATGAACACACAAAACTCCTTTTGAATCTGCATATTCAAATGCTTTAAAAACTTCCTCTTGGTGTGGAGAATAGGATTTTCCAAATGACATATTGATGACTTGTGCGCCATTATCAACTGCATAGCGAATTGCCAATGCGATGTCTTTATCTTGTTCATCACCATTTGGAACTGCTCTCAAAGACATGATTTTTACATTATCAGCAACACCGTCTCCACCTTTTCCATTTCCTCTTACTGCACAAATAATTCCTGAAACGTGTGTTCCATGCAGTGCGTCGGGACCTTCAACATCCGAATTACCATAATTTTTATCTGTAAAATCATCAACATTATCGCCAATCAACGAGCGATCATCGTAGTTTACATTCAAATTGTATTTAACTTGATCTAAAATATATTTAATCGTTTCTTGATCGAATTGACCACTTTCAAGCATTGGCATATACTGTTCGAAATTTGCTAATTCGTCTTCAACTTCATATTTTACAGTTTCATAAAGTGTGAACTCTTCATCAAATGCAATAGTTGCAGGGTCTATTCCGTCGTATTTCTCCATTAATTTGGCAAGAATTCTGGTTTTCTCTAATCTTGTTGCATCCAAGTTCTCTCCTTTAGCATTCCCTAAAAAATTCCAACCATGAACGTCATCAATGTATCCGTTTTTATCATCATCAATTCCGTTTTTTGGAATTTCTTTAGTGTTTACCCAAATTTTACCTTGTAAATCTTCATGCTCAATATCAACTCCCGAGTCAATAACAGCGACAATTACAGGTTGAGACGTTTTCTTTTTTAGTAAACCATAAGCTTTGTCTGTTTGCATTCCAGTTCCTTCACCATTATACCAGTTTAGAGTTCCTGGAATTGGTTGTGCAATTATTTTGGTGTTAAATGCAAAAGCAGCTAATAGTAGGCTAATTTTAAAGAATGTCTTTTTCATGAACTATTTTTTTTTCAAAAATAACATTTATAACGTGAATAATTAAGTTTATGGTGAATTGTATATAATTTAGATTGCGCATTAATTAATTGTTTTCGTAATTTGCAAAAGATTTTAACTATGAAAAAAAACATACTTTTATTCTTGACTATTCTATTTTTGAATCAGGGATTTTCACAAAAGTCTTATTTGCGATTTGAAGATTACTTAAAAGCTAATCCAACGCAATCAACCTCTTTTACCATTCCAAACACAGCAGCAAATAAACTTTTTTTGGAAAGTCAAAATGTGAAAGTGAAATATGAAACCGCAAATTGGATTTTTATTCAAGTGGCAGCGAATTGGATGGATGAACAACAGAAAAAAGGAACAATTGACAAGTTTTTCTTTGAATTTGCTCCGCCTGTTGCTTTGGGTGATTCGGCCATCTTTCGTCATAAAATTAATTTGGTACATCAAGGGGTTAGCTTGGATACAACCTATACAGGAAAAGGTGTTATTGTTGGAATTGTGGATGAAGGAATCGACTTTAATCACCCTGACTTTCAATTACCTAATGGGAAAACGCGTGTTCTTCGCTATTGGGACCATACAACAAACGCAGGAACAATTCCTGAAACTTATGGCTATGGAATCGTTTGGAACAAAACACAAATAGACAATGGGCAATGTACGAGTTTAGAAACAGGAACTGCACATGGAACAACAGTATCAGGAATGGCAGTTGGAAATGGTCGAGCAAACAACACGAATAGAGGTGTAGCACCAGATGCTGATATTATTGTGGTTGAAACAGATTTTGGACTTCCAAATTGGACACTAACCATTGCTGATGCTTGTGACTATATTTTTAAAGTAGCCGACTCGCTAGGAAAACCTGCCGTTG
>JBILQY010000340.1:0-3482 GCA_044372955.1 Crocinitomicaceae bacterium
ATTCTTTCGTTTGCAATTCGCAATTATTAAGCAGTCTGGTAATCGTTCGCAATTCTTTCGTTTGCAATTCGCAATTATTAAGCAGTCTGGTAATCGTTCATAATTATTCCGTTTGCAATTCGCAATTATTAAGCAGTCTGGTAATCGTTCGCAATTCTTTCGTTTGCAATTCGCAATTATTAAGCATTCTGGTAATCGTTCGCAATTCTTTCGTTTGCAATTCGCAATTCTTAAGCAATCTGGTTTTCCGTTCGCAATTCTTTCGTTTGCAATTCGCAATTATTAAGCAGTCTGGTAATCGTTCGCAATTATCAATCTCCCCTCAACCATTTCAACTTCGAATATCTTATTCTCGAATCTCTGATTCTTACATTTCTCAAACCAATCATATAGAAAAGCGAATTAATTCTGGATCCAACTTTACTTACTTTTCCGATTTGCCAAGTGAGGTAGAAGTAATGAATTCCATTTTTGTTTTGAAAGATAATTTCGCGTGATAAATAACTCGGTAAGGAAGACAAAATTGCATCCGGATTGTCGCCCAAATAAGCAATGTTTCGGTGCGCTTTTTGCCAATTTCCATTCGTGCCTTTTCCCATGTTGTACTCGCTCAAATCTTTTGAATCGCGACGAATTAAACGTTTGGTTTTATTCCAATTTTCATGTTTAATTGTACGACATAAATGACATGTTTTCCCACAACTATTAACAGTATTAGTTTCTTTAGATTCTGTTTGTGCGATAATTTCAACATCAAAATAGGTGCTTTGCGTGCCCGATTCTGGCAAATCCATCAACTCAGGATTGTCATCTGGAATTACGTCATGACCTTTCCAATCGTATTTCCTGAACACATGCTTTGCTAATTCTTCATCCCACGGGTAATACCATGCAATTATCTTATATTTCCCTGGCGGCAATTTTGGGATTTCGTAAGTTGAATTGATGTGTCTTTGTGCATTTTTTGTATCGTTGAAAAAAAAAGAAATTGTGGTGGATTCATTTGAATT
The DNA here is from genome assembly GCA_044372955.1 of Crocinitomicaceae bacterium. GTDB lineage: Bacteria > Bacteroidota > Bacteroidia > Flavobacteriales_D > Crocinitomicaceae > UBA952. The sequence goes on from JBILQY010000340.1 coordinate 1,011, forward strand.
CAATCGATTAAAACTAACATAACCTTTCACACTCGTGTCCATTGCAATCACTCTCGAATCGCGGTGAACTTCTGTGTAGAAATTCTTCTCATCGACTTTATACCAAGAAAAATAAATCAGTTTTAAACCTTTCGATTGATTTCCAGGAACTAGAATTGAATGATCAATTCCTCTACAATTTTTAAGGGTAACATTAATTTGAAGCAATTCAGAATTTGTAAACTTCGTTTTCGTAGCACTGATTTCTAAGGTTAGGTAAACTGGGCGAAGGTCAGCTTTTACTGAAAAACTAATTGCGAAAATTAGAAGAAGGAGGAAGTGTTTTGTTTTAGTTTTCATTTTTTTATTTGTAAAATTTATCTTCTTTCCAATTTTTGGGATTGTTTTGGATATAATTGGAAATACGTTGGTAGGATTGTTCATCGCGGATAATGTTATCGTAATAATTGCGTTGCCATACATCATATACATTCGTGTTTTGGCGCATCCATTTTGTAACCCCGATTTTAAAACCCCTTACAATTGAACCAATTGTTTTTGATGGCGACCGTGGTAATGACCGTTTTACCGTCTGTAGGGGCGAATAATCATTCGCCCCTACAGACGGTAAAACGGTCGGTATAATTGATTTAAATTTAATTTCAATTATTCCATGTACATGGTTTGGCATAATTATATGTTCATGTAATTCCACATTCGGAAAATGGTTAGGAATTTCCAACCAACAATTCTCGGCGATTTCCCCACATTCATTCAAAATCATTTCACCATTCATAATTTCCCCAAATAATTGTGTTCTATCCTGACAACAAATAGTAATGAAATAAAAACCTTCTTGTGCATAGTCATATCCTTTTAAACGAATGGATCTTCGGTGATGAATTGCTGGGTTAAAAGCTGCCATTTTATGATTTTTCTATTGAATTTAGTGAAAAAAATCAGTTCGTTTGACGTTTACTGGAACAATTTTATATCGCAATAACAAATAAATTCATCAATTTATTTGAACCATTATCTTCTATTTTTTTTAAATCTAAAACAAATTAAACCTAATCATAAGGCAATTCTCTTGAAAAATCGTTGATTTCGTTTATATCTTCCCACGAACGTCCATTCAATAAATCTACCTCTCCATCTGAGTAAATTAGAAATTGAAATGATTTTTCATAGGAACTTGAGCTTGCAATCGCAATACAATTCGAATAAGGGGCAATTATTATCGGACGTGAATGACGAACTTTGTTGAATGTTTCTAGTGGTTGTACATTTTTTGATTGAGGTAAAATATAAATAAATGATTGAAGTAAAGGAAAATGGGTTTGAATAAACTTTTGCGTATAAAAGCCTTCCACTTCTAAATTCCAATTGTGGTAGCCACTTTCAGACTTTAAATTACTGATTTTCCAACCATTTTTTTCAAAAGCTGTAACGACTTCCCTTACGTTTTTATCCATTGTATCTCTTTTTTCAAGTCCTGTTAGGTAAACACTTGGCAATCGAAAACTAATCACTTGAGCTGTGATTTGATGGTTTGGAAATGGATAAGGTGCATATTTTGACCAAGTATCAAACAAATACATATAATACGTTGCAATAGAATCTACTTGTTTTTTCGTATAGTATAACTGTGTTTCATTTGGCGAAACGTATTGATTCAAGTTGTTGTAAATAAAACTTACAAACTGTTCTCTATCGTCTTTTGAAAGTTCTTCGAAGTTTCGTTTTTTGGAAGGTAATTCACCAGGCATTTTTTTCGGACAACCGTTTTCGTAGTATTGAGCAAAAATCAATGTACCTGTTTTGTCGTAGCGTTTGCACCAGCCATTTCTTAGGTTATTGGTGTAATAATATTCTTGCAATAACACTCCTGTACTATCAAATTGCTCTGATTTACTATCCAATTTTCCATTCAATGTGCGGACAGTACTTTTGAATTTACCATTGAAATAGTAAGTTTCTTCCAAACGCGTTTCATTCAATTGGTAAATGTACTTTTTCGGATTTCCATTCGACCAGTAATCAAAATATTCAAAATGCTCATTTTCAGGTCGTGTTCTTTTTGTCAAAGATGAGGTTAGAACTCCAGCTTCGTTCCATTTTTTGTTCGTAATCACATCCTCTAACTCGTTTTTCGATTTTAAGTGAATTTCCTCCATTTTTCCATTTTGGAAATAACTCACATAAGTGGTGTCTGAGTTTCTGAAATTGTTTAAGTACGATTTTAATTGACCGTTGGGATACCAATTTTTCTCTGAACCTTGTTCTTTTGAGTTGTAAACTAATTCAAGATGCTGAATTAAAGTGCCGTTGTCTGCCCATTTTTTCTCAAAACCCCTTCCTTTACGGTCGATGAAGCGTTCCAAAACAAGTAAACCGGCTTCGTTCCATTCTTTTTTATTGGGGTGAAAAATGAAATTTGAAAGCGTGTCATAAACGTATTCGAAACGCTGTTTTCCGTTATCGTGCCAGCCT
>JBILQY010000453.1:0-3473 GCA_044372955.1 Crocinitomicaceae bacterium
CCGTCAAATTCAAAGTTGCCAAACTATCGCAGCCATTAGATCCCTCTAATGTTGCTGTTTGTGAACCTGCTGCATTAAATGTTAATCCGTTCCATGTGTATGGCAATTGAGAAGAACAAATGGTTTCATCGGTTGTGCTGGATGCAGGAGAGGGTAGCATCGTTAAATCCAATGTAACTAGGCTATCACAACCGCTTGCTGCACCACCAACAATCGTGAAAGTTGCAGAATTATTGCTTGCAGCGTAGGTAATGCCATCAATCCATGTAATTGGAGTGCAAGAGGTAATGATGTCTGTTCCAGTTGAAACTTGATTTACTGTTAATGTAAGCGTTGTACTCTCAGCACATTGGCCCGCATCTGGTATAAAAGTATAAGTTGTAGTTTGCGTGTTATCTAAATCTGGTGACCACGTACCCGTAATCCCCTCGTTGGAGGTTGTTGGTAGTGCTGAAAATGTTTCGCCTAAACAAATTGGAAAAGGTTCTGATAACGAGGGAGTTATTGGAGGACTTACAGTTACCATTCCATTTCCTGTTGATGGTGTGCATGATCCTAAACTGTAAGTAACGGTATATGTTGTTGTGCTTGTTGGTGCAGTAGTAATTGAATTCGTCGTTGCACCTGTTGACCAAGCGTAAGTTCCACCCGTTTGAGATGGCGTTGCGGTAATGGTTACCGTTGCTCCTGAACATACCGTTGCGCTGTTCACAGAAACTGTTGGCGCAGGGTTGACAGTCACCGTTCCTGTTGCTGTTGCTGGCGTACATCCAGATAAAGAGTAAGTTACAGAATATGGTGTTGTGCTTGTTGGTGCAGCAGTAATAGAATTCGTCGTTGCCCCTGTTGACCAAGCGTAAGTTCCACCACTTTGAGAGGGTGTAGCTGTGATAGTTGCCGTTGCTCCTGAACAAACCGTTGTGCTGTTCACAGAAACTGTTGCAGGATTGACCGTGACTGTCCCTATACCCGCTGATGACGCACATCCAGATAATGAGTAAGTAACAGTATAAGTTGTTGTGCTTGATGGCGTCGTAGTAATCGAACTTGTTGTTGCTCCTGTTGACCAAGTGTAGGTTCCACCGCTCTGAGCAGGTGTTGCTGTGATGGTTGCTGTTGCGCCGGGACATACCGTTGCGTTATTCACTGAAACAGTTGGTGCGGAAGAAACCGTCAATATTACCGACGATGATACTGATGGACATGATCCGGCTGGATCGTCTGTTGTTAAAGTTAAGGTTACTGTTCCACTTTTTCCAGGTATTGGTGTAAATATTACCGTTGAAGGATTGGTTGTTGCAATGATTGAACTTAACTGCGATGATCCATTTGTCATGGTACCTGTCACACCTGTTATGCTCCACGTACCAGTGCTTGCCGAACCTCCTATACTTGACCCTGTCAATGAATAGCTTACTCCAGAACAGATAGATGTTGCAGAACCTGCATTTACTGTAGCTGCTGGATTTACTGTGATTGTTCCAGTTGCTGTATTTGTTCCTCCTGTGCAACCTCCTGTCATAGTTACAGTATAGCTAAACGGACTACCTATAGAAGTTGTTGGCGTACCACTAATTGTTACAAAGCCAGCATTCCATACTCCTGTTACACCTTCTGGCAAACCACTAAAGGTTGCTCCTGTTGCTCCCGTAGTTGTATAGGTAATGTTAGTAATCGCAGAGTTGGTACAGACTGTTTGTGTATTGGTTCCAACTACTGAACTGAGTGTAATTGTATTGGTTGGATTTACCGTTACAGGACTTGAAGCTGCACTTATACATTGACTAGTAACTTGGGCAGTTGCAGTTATAATCTGTCCAGCGACAAGTGCTGATACCGTTGTAGACCAATTTCCTGAAGCATTGGCTAATACGGCTGATTGAGTAACACCATTAACAGTTACAATTACTGATGCATTAGCTGCACTTGTTCCGTTAATGGATGTAGTGCCAGCACAATAGGTTCCCGTTATGGCTGGAGTCGGAGTTGTTTTAATATCATAAATAATGACAATCCGACCATTTTGTCCTGCTGATCCAGTATTACTTGTGGTTGACGCTCCTCTGTTTCCTCCGCCACCGTAAGTAGAACCATTATCAGTGTCTGTATAGTTTCCTGCACTTGGGCGAGTAGAGGTACTCGTTCCACTTGCACTTCCAGCAGAACCTCCATTTGATGAAGTTGCAGAAAATGAAGCTGATAAAAAAGACCCACCACCTCCTCCTCCACTACCAACAGTTAAAGTTCCTGATATTGAATTTCCCCCTTCACCTCCCCAATATCCACCACCTCCACCTGCGCCTCCATAGGTTTGACTACCATTGTTTTGACCATCACTACCCGTATACTGAGAACCGTTTACTGCATTCGTGCATCCTCCACCTATTGTACTAGACCCACCACAACCTCCAGTTGTTCCGCATCCAGTGCGATCTCCCCCTCTACCACCAGTGCCTCCTAATGCTCCACCTCCACCTCCACAATACCTTGATCCATTGCCGGTACTTGTGCCACTTCCACCACCACCACCTCCTCCTGCAGCGGTGGCTACTTCTGTACCATCTGTAAGACGAATCGCACTTCTTCCACCACCACCTCCTCCTCCACGATCTTCATCCCTTCCTCTTCCACCGCCACCAAAAGCTGCACTCATTGAATACCCACCAGTAGTATTTACAGCACCTCTTGCACCTCCTTGACCAACAATTATTGTCAGTTGCTGTCCAGGTGTGACAGGAATAGTCCCCGTGACATAAGCACCACCACCACCATTTCCTCCACTGGAATTATCTCCTGAACCACCACCTGCACCCCACGTCTTAACTTTAATACTGGTAACACCGCAATTCGGAACAGTAAACGTTTGATTAGAACCTGTATAGTCAAAAATAGCTTTGGTTGTAGTACAATTAGGATCAACAGTTAGTATCCCTGCACTTATTACTGTTCCTGCAAGCGTCGTAACGGAGATGGTTCCCGTGGTACCAGCACCTACTGTGGCTGTAATTTGATTAGCGGAATTTACAGTAAAAGCAGTTGCCAATGTTCCGCCAAAACTAACGGATGTTGTACCTGTAAAATTTGTTCCCGTAATGATAACCTGATTTCCGCTAGAGACACATACGGTTGAGGGTGTAAATGAGTTTATGGTTGGTAAATATCCATTAAGCGTGGTTGTGGTAGACCGCACTACAGCGTCCCCTCGTCCACTTCCCCCTCTATATTGCGACAAAATATTGTTTGAAACAAGTACTAATAGTACAGAAAAAACTATTTCTTTCATTGTATTTTATATTGATGAGCTATATCTTATATTTTCAATTCTTATTTCCGATTTTACTAGACGGGCGACTTATGGAACCGACCGCACCGCACGTAAACCGTTTGTGGAGGCACGTGTCACATTGACATTAGAAGCGTCGTCTCTATCAGATGCACGCAAATCGATGGATACAATATCCCAACCACCTCCA
>JBILQY010000032.1:0-13099 GCA_044372955.1 Crocinitomicaceae bacterium
TGCCCCTACACAAATTGTTGGAGAAGCAATACTTACTGTTGGTAATGAATTAATAGTAACATTAGAAGTTGTTCTACTACATCCTGTAGATGTTTGAGTGTAAGTAAATGTTACTGTTCCAGCAGAAACACCCGTAACAACACCAGTTGTTGGTACAACTGTAGCTCGCCCGTTACTTGCAGTCCAAGTTCCACCCGTATTAGGTGTTAAACTTGGTAACATCGTAGATCCAATACAAACGGAAGATCCTGAAGTAACAGTAGGTAAACTATTGATTGTTACTGGTGACGTAGTTCTACTACAACCTGTAGCCGTTATAGTATAGGTAAATGTAACATTTCCGGCAACAGTTCCTGGTGTAATAATACCTGTTGTGGAACCAACTGTTGCAACATTTGTATTTGGACTAACGATCCAAGTACCCAAAGTTGTTGGAGTTAAAGTATCTGTTGATCCCATACAAACAGAAGGAGGTGAAGTAACTGTTGGTAAAGGATTTATAGTTAAAGGGCCTGTTGTTGCTTTACATCCTGAAGGAGTTTGAGTGAACTCAAATCTTGCAGGACCAGTAGCTGTAGTTGTTGTTGTTATTACCCCTCCATTTGTTATCGAAACTCCTGTTCCTGAAACAACAGCCCAAGTTCCTCCAGTTGATGGAGTGGCTGTTGCGCCTTGTCCTTGGCAAATTGTTGTTGGGTTTAAAGTTACTACTGGTAAAGCATTTACGGTAACAGGTAAAGTTGTACTTGAGCATGTTGTTGATGAATTAGTAAATCTAAATGTCACAGTTCCTGGTGTACCTCCAGTTACAACCCCAGTTGTAGAAACAACCGTAGCAGTTCCAGTTCCTGGAATTGAAGCCCACGTTCCACCTGAATTTGGCGATAAATTAATGGTACCACCAACACAAACAGAGGAGGAAGCAGTAAGTGTAGGAAGTGGATTTACTGTTAAAACATGATCTCTAAAACATCCAGAAGTAGTTTCAGTGTATCTTAAAGTTGTAGTTTGTGTTGATGTTATTGGTTGAACACTCACAATTCCAGAAGATGTTATTGATGCAACAGAAGGAGTTTGACTTGTCCATGTTCCTCCTGTGTTTGGTGTGGTAGTAACTGTACCTCCAACACATACAGAAGTTGTACTTACTGTAGAAACTGGTCGAGGCCCAACTGTTATAATAAAGTTTATAGGTGAACCCGTACATCCATCAAAAGTTGGTGTAACAGTAAATTCAGAACTTACAGCAGTTGATAAAGTGTTGTCAGTTATAAATGAAGGGATATCACCTGTTCCTGATAGGGCAAGTGGTGAAGCACTGATATTTGTATTTGTTCTTGACCAAGTATAAGTTGTTCCTGGAACATGTCCTGTAAAAATTATTGCATCTGAATTTACTCCTGCACATTTTAACTGATTTGGAACTGTATTTACTGATGGGGTTGGCTTGATATTAATAGTCTGTAATGCAGGAATAAAACCATTACATGTTCCATTAGAGATGTATAAAGAAGGTGTTCTTGTTATAGTTGTCGCACCCGTATTACAATAAGAATAAGAAACGTTTTGTGTTCCGTTAGGTGTTAGTACTAAGAACTGACCGTCTCCATAAAGTAATCTAGCTTCAGTTACATTTGATGTTGTAACTGTCATGTTGGCTGTGTAACAAGAACAACCTGTTAAATTTGTATTGGTAACATTTACAGTACCTGAAGGACCTCCAATGGTTACGGTAGCTACTTGAGTTACAGCAGAAGTACAACCTGTTAATGAGCTGACTTGAAGGGTTACTCGATAAGTACCCGGTAAAGAATAGGTAGCACTTGGCTGCCAGTTATTTGATGCAGTTGGACTTACGCCATTTCCTGCAACAGCGGGTGCTGCATTAAAATTCCAAACAGCGGATGTATTGTCAACGTTATTAGTTGATGTATTTGTGAAATTAACTACCGTTGGAGGATTAAAACAAGAAACAGTACTCGGAGAAGCTGTTGCAGAGGCTACAGGATTTTGAACTGTTATTGCTATTGTTGAATCTTTTATACATCCTAAATTATCAGTTACAGTTAATTTAATAGTTCTACTTCCTGCTGTACCGAAAGTAAATGGAGCAGGACTCATACCAGTTGCTGTTGCTGGTGTTGCTGTCGGTGCTGCCCATGAATAAGAAGTCAAGCCTAGACCTGATGAATTGTTGGAAACAGTTACTGTCTGCCCCGGACAAATAAAATTTCTGTCTACTGTGAAACTTGCAAATGGTTTTCTAACAATAACTTGTTTCATTGTAGTTTTTGTACAACCAAATTCATCCTTAGTTGTCAAAGTAATTGTATAATTACCTGGAGCAGTATAAGTGTGGCTCACTTGACGATTTGCTAACAATGCACTTGCTACTGCAGAATTAGTAGTCACAACAGTGTTTGGTGTATTATCACCCCAACTCCAAGTACGCTCTTTGATAAAAGTCACAGGTGCAATTGATGTATCTGTAACAGACATACTTGCATTTGCACAAACTGTATCAGCAACGGTGAATGTTCCCGTTATACCATGGACTTTAATGTAATTGTTTTTAGTTAAAACCTGTGGACATTGATTATTCGCATCTGGATTATCACGTCTGTTCGTCATTGACACAGAATAGATTCCCGGCGACCATGAAATGTCTAAATTAGCAGTGGGTCCAGTAGCTACTCCAGTTTCAAAAAAGTAATATTTGCCTCGTTCTGGGCTATTCTGAGGAACGGAAATATTCATTGGATCACCTCGGAAAACAGGACTGCTATTAGAATTATTAGTGTTATTAATATTCCAAAATGTATGCGATTGGTTAATTGCTTCTTGAGGAGAAGGGGTTTCATTATAAAACGATAAAGAACCATTCAAACAAACTTCAGTAGTTACAACCCTAGAGGCTGTAGTGTTGTTATAAGCTTGAAATGCTGCCGTATTGTTAGGATAAGCAAATACATTCGTCGTAATTGAAGAAGCAGGACAAGTTGATAATGTATCAGTAACAGTTAACCTAACTATATAAGGTGCTGATTGTGTCTGAGTAAATGTATGTGCGACAGATTGTAAATTTGATGTGTTATTTGTACCTGAAGAAGGATCTCCAAAATCCCATACATAAGTAGCGGAACTTGAAGCCCCAGTTGTTGTGCTCGTAAATGTTCTAGGTAATTGATTGTCGCATAGTGGTACACTAACAGTAAAAGAAGGAGCAGGCCCATTGATTACAACTGTAAAACTTACTGAAGTACCAGCACAACCTAATTGGCTACCTACTGTTGTATAAGGAGTCGCAACAACAGAATAGGTTCCGACAGCCGCATAGGTATGACAATAAGTACCAATTTGATTGGTTATTTCTAAAGCCGAACCATCTCCCCAATTCCATTGAATAGTATCAGCTCCAGTTCCTGTATATTGAAAACAAACGCTATTGTTGGCAACTGAAATATCAGGAGCAACTTTATTAGAGTAACAATGGATTAAACCATTAGTATTTGTAAAAAGTGAAGTTGGAGGAGCACCTGAACCAATAGTAATAGCATTTGGAAACACCGTGGTTCTTGAACAACCAGCAGCGCTTGTAGTGGTCATTGTAACCGAAAAACTTCCTGAACTATTGTATGTTACACTTGGAGAGTTTGAATTAGACGTATTTGGAGTACCACTCTGAAAAGTCCACACAACTCCTCCCGCGGCATTCGTAGATGTATTGGTAAAAGTATTTGTTACTGGTGGGGAACAAAAATTAGATACAGCTGAAGAATAGGATGTAGTTGGCAATCCTAAAACTGTTATTTGTGTAGAATTGTTAGTTGCACAACCTAAAGTATAAGTTAAGGTGTAACTTGTAGTAATTGGAGGAGTAACAACAATTGAAGAAGTAGTTGCACCAGTTGACCATAAATAAGTACCGCCAGTTGCTGAAACCGTAGCCGTAATTGTTGCTGATGCTCCGGGACAAATAGAACCATCGTTTGCTGTACCTGAAGTTTCAGTTCTGGTAAAACCTGAAATAGTTGGTGGAGTTGTTATTGAAACAGTTGAAGAGGCAGGTGCGCTTGTACATGTTCCATCAGAATAAGTTACAGATCTTGTTCCTGCTGTTGTAACATTTATCGAAGCAGTTGCTGCACTAGTAGACCATAAATAAGTACCTCCAGATGGCAAACCAGCAGCAGTTAATGTTCCTGTCTGCCCAGTACAAATTGCCAATGTTGGACCTTGAGTAATGGAAACTGTAGGCAGTGCTCTAACGGTAACAACAACATTTTGTGTTCTAGAACAGCCATTCGCAGTTGCTGTCATTGCGTAAGTAACTTGTTGTGTTGTTCCTGAAGTTAAAGTTTGACTAATAACACCTGACGTTCCTGTACTTGTATTTGAACCTGAACCTGTAACACCTGAAGGTAAAGTGCGTGTCCATGAATAAGTTGTTCCTGAAATGGTACTTGTTGGGGTATAGTTAAATGTCGAACCACTACAAATTGAATTTGGATTTAAAGGACTTGTTAAACTTGGAGATGCTGTAACGGTTACCGGTGTTAAATTGCCTGTAGTGTTACATCCAACTGAGTTTGTGACTGTTACACTTGGTGTAAAAGATCCACCAGTTGTGAAAGTGTGCGAAAAATCCTCCGTTGTATAGGCTGTTCCATCTCCTGCATTTGCAGCAAACGTTGCTAAAGTACCACTTCCTGGTGAACAACTACCATTAAAAGTAACAACTAAAGGAGTACAACCTGTTGTTGGCGTAACTGAATAAGAAATTGTTGGTCTATTGTAAACTTGTATAAAACTATTTTGGGTATTTGAAGTTGAGGTAACTCCATCTGTTACAGTCAGTCTCACGTTGTAAAAACCAGAAACTGTAAGATAAGCGGCTATTGAGCTACCAGTGTAAGTTTGCGAAAATGAAGATGGACCAGTAATCAACCAGGTGTAATTAGAATTTCCATAGGTCGTATTGGTGGCGTTAAGAGTAAATAAGTTCTCTGGACATTGTGTAGCATCAGGGCTAGAAAACGTCGCAACTAATTGCGAAAAACTCACAAAAGAACTCAAAACAATCAAAAGCATAATCCCTAAACTTCTGATTTTCATTGTTGAAAAATCCACTCTCATCTCCTTAAATTTATTTTGTTTTAACTGCAGCATCTTTTTAAAGTACATAACTATCATTAAGTTACAACAGCAAAAGTACACTTTTTATCTTAGCTTCAAAGCATTGACGCACAAAGTTCAGACGCGTTGCCTCATTTTTTTTGATTTAAAAATAGTAGTTAAATTTACCGTTCAAAATGCTTTTAAATCAAAAATTAGTTGCGTTCAAACAAGCCTTTTATCAATTCTCAATTGATGATTCTCTCGTGGATTTAAAGGCCCACAAAGCAGTTTCAATAAAAGATTCAACAATTTTTAATAAATCTATTTTAAAATCTATTTTGAAAGATGCTCTATTTTTTGAAAAAGAATTTGGCATTAATTCACTTTGCACAGTAAAAGGAATCGTAAAATTAAATTATCGTGATAAAATTGTTACTACTCCCATTTTACTTAAAAACTGTACTTTTTCTGAAGATAAAATTCATCAAACGATTCAACTGCTAGAAACGGAAGAAGAATTTGAATTGAATCCATTCTTACGATTTTATCTCTCTCATTTCTTTGAACTCTCAGTTGAAGAAAATGATAAGACTTTTTTAACTTTTCTGCAAACTAAATTCAGTAATGAAATTGATGAAAAGGAACTATTTATTGGGAATTTTCACCCTCATCGGCACCGTTTTCTTTACGAATTAGAAGCAATTTTAGCTGCGGAAAAACACGCATTACCCCTTCAACATATTTTTGGTGATTTAACCCAAGACTATCCAATTGATCACTTAACAAAAAATGCAATCTTTCAAACTGACGAGGATCAACAAAAAGCTTTTAAAACACTTGAAAATGAATCAATTATTCTTCAAGGGCCACCAGGAACAGGAAAATCACAAACCATAACAAACACCATTTATAAATTTTTAGAAAGTCAAAAAACAGTACTAGTTATTTCTGAGAAAAAAGCTGCTTTAGAAATAATTTATGCCAAATTAAAAGAACGAAATCTAGATTTACTTTCACTTTTTCCAAACTCTTCCGACAATCCAAATGAAATCTATACTAATCTCAAAGAAACTTGGATTCAATTTGAAAACCTTGAAACCACCTCAATAGAAAATCAAACAAGCTCCATTGCTTACGAAACATTGACCAAATACATTGATGCCTTTCAAAATCCTCATATAATTGGAGGTATTTCCTTAATTAACTTTCTCGAAGAATCGAAAACAATTAATTTTAACATTCAAAGACCCTATTTTAACAATCCGCTATCAATTACTGCGTTCAAACAAGCTGAAAAAACTATTGAGCAATTATCAGCAACTGATTTTAAATTATTAAAAGGATTAAAATTTGAATTCATAGTTGCCTCCAACGAAACGATCATTTCCAATTTAACGAGCAATTTTGAAGCAATTCAAAAATTAAAAAAAACGTTTCAAATCAAGGAACTTTCGGAACTTGAAACCTTGATAAAACAAGCGTTAACTTATCAAAATTTCAGTTCTACTATTTATAAGAAATATGGTGCACTTTTAACCAAAAACACTAAGAAATTCTTTGCATTAAGAAAAAAATGGAACCATCTCTCCAATCAACTTTCAGTACTCAAAAATCACGAAAACCATTGGTTGCAGTTCCCTTCCATTGATGAAATAAAAGTACTTAAAGAACAAGCCAATTCCAACAAAATTCTCGATAAAATTCGATGGAAAAATCGTTGGAAAAAATGGACACGTTCGCCTGAATTAAATGCTATTGATCAACTTAATAACTATCAAAAATCGCTTGAGCTTCAACTTGAAATCGCTTCAATCAAAAACCAATTTTTAGAATTGGACATAAGCAATATAGATGAAATAGAAACGATTTACTTGCTCATTCAATCGACCAATTTAGACGAATGGAAAAGTTTTCAGCAAACCAACGAAAAACACTTAAAAGAGATTTTAAATTCACATTCACTTTTAAAAAATCTTCAAAATGAACTGTATCAGTTTTTAAATTTTGAAGCTGAAACAGAAATTGATAAATCACTTGAAAACACACTTTCTTCAATTGACCGATTACTACATTTAAAATCAGAACTCTCCACAGTTTCTAAATCAATTTTCGAAAGTTTAAAACTTGCTGTCCATTTTCATGATTGGAAAAACCTCATTTATACCGCAAATTGGAAACAGTTCGTGGCAAACAATCCTGTTTTTCAAAATTTTAATGTTAAGGAGGTTTATCTACTTGCAAAAAAAATAAACTTCATCAATAACGAAGAAATTCCTAAAATCACGAATCAATTACTTGGCAAACAAGTTCAAAAATTTAGAGACTTTCATCAATTAATTAATACACCAAATTCAAAGCTTACTGTCGCTCAGAAATCAAAAAAACAACAATTAAAAATTGGTAAATCCATACTTGTTAAAGAATTTTCGAAGCAACGAAATCACCTTTCTTTGAGACAATTAATTGCTTCCGAAGCGCAACTTTGGATAGCTGTACTTAAACCAATTTGGTTAACTAATCCAACGAAATTGGCCATCACTTTTCCTATGACTTGTGAACTTTTTGATTTAGTGATTTTTGATGAAGCTGGAAGAATTCCACTCGTTCACGCATTAGGAGCTTTGCAGCGTTCGAAAAAAGTGTTGGTAGCTGGCGATCCGCAACAAATGGGTCCGTCCAATTACTTCGGTGAAAATACTGTAGGTGAAGTGGATTTACTTCATCAAGCAACCTTTTACTTGAAAAATGTTTTTTTGAGTAACCACTACCGTAGCAAAAATGCAGCTTTAATAGCATTTTCAAACGTGCATTTTTATAACAAGCAATTAAAGGTTTACCCTAAATTTTCAGCATTAAAACAACACCCAATTCAATTTCACTTTGTAAAAAATGGCATTTACAGCGCTGGGCAAAATGAATTAGAAGCATCTCAAGTCGCCCTTGAAATTGAGAAAAAAATCAGTTGTTCGGAGAAAATTGGTATCGTCGCATTTTCAGAAACACAATTAAACTTGATTTTTAGTAAACTCAGAATTGAAACGCAAGAACGATTAATTGAACGTATAAATGTCGATTCTGCATTTTTAAAAACACTAGAACAAGTGCAAGGTGATGAATGCGATAATCTAATAATCAGTTTTGGTTATGGAAAAAATACAGACGGTAAATTTGAAATGCGTTTTGGCCCTTTAAATCAACAAAACGGTAAAAAGCGTTTGAATGTATTGTTTACACGTGCTCGCTCTAACATTGATTTTTTTGCCAGTGTTCAAGCTTCTGATTTTCCAATTTCCGACAATGAAGCAATCCGCTTACTTTGGTTGTGGTTTTGTTTTGTTGAAAAGAATGAAACTTCAAAAGAACCTCAAATTTCAAGCAATCAATTGGATTTTCAAGAAGTAATTTCAACAACTAAAAGTACAATTGAGTTGTGTAACAAAATCGCTGTACTTGAAGAGCGTGGTTGGAAATTTACTTTTTAGTTTTTCTGTCGGGAACAGGATCATAACCAAAACCTCCTCTAGGATGGCAAGAAGCAATTCGCTTAATAGCCAAATAACTTCCTTTAAATGGTCCCCAAATTTTTAGTGCCTCAACCGCATAATGCGAGCAAGTTGGCGAATACCGACATGTTGCTGGAAATATTGGTGAAATAATGTATTGATAAATTCGTACCAACACAATCAGCGGAAAAACAGCTATTCGACCCAACAATTTCATATCCCAAAATTACAATTAATCCACAAATGAATGTTGCAAATAATTCTTGTAACAAGTTTGCCTTTTTCCGCTAAATACTTATATTTATACAAACCAAAATGACATGCGGACTCTCCTAATTACCTTTATTTCATTTTCAATGTTTCATTCCTTTAAGGCTCAACCGCTTAACAACTGGAACGACCAAAAAATTGTAGTTACTAAAGCAAGCAATGTGAGTACAATTTTACATGCGGAAGATATTTTTAAGGATCGATGGGATGTTTTAGCTCAAACGCAATTTTGGAAACAAATCATGGTACTCTCTCCTGATTCTTGTATTCTTAACGTGGCAAATACACGACAAGTGCTACTTAAAATGTCTAATAAAGATTGGAATTCGCAACCCGAAGAGGCAAAAAACAATTTTAAAGCAACCTTAAAAGTTCAACATAATTTACCAGAAGAAGCTATAATTAATGTAACAATTGGCAAAAGTGACTTTTACCGATTCAAAGATGTCTATCCTTCAATTTCAAAAGGAGTTGCTGCATTCGAAAAACAAGGAATTGACCCTTGGTATGCCCAAGCAATTTTGCTAATCGAAAGTCCTGGTCAATTAAAAAAATCTTCAGCCGGAGCTTATGGTCCATTTCAATTGATGCCTGATGTTGCTCGTTCAATGGGATTAACAGTAAATGAGCATATTGATGAGCGAAAAGATTTTGATAGATGTGCTTATGGTGCGGCTAGATTGATTCAAAAAATTTGTATTCCTGAGGCTAAAAAAATTCTTGATAGACACCAAGTTTCTTATGACGTAAATGACTTATGGTTTCGACTTTTTGTACTTCACGTTTATCATGCAGGAGCTGGAAATGTAGCAGCTGTTGTGGCAAAAATTCAGCCAAAAGAAGGTTCGCAACAACTTATTCTTGATATGTGGCAAAACAAAGCTGCTAAGTTTGGAAATGGTTCTCAAAACTATACGCAATTAGCTTTAGCTGCGCAATTAATCTTACATGAAATGATTTATGAGCAATGCGATGAGATTTGTGATTTTGCCGCTCGTTAATACCAACGAACGGTCAAAATGTCTCCGCCTAGGCGGATATAAAATTCAATTTTTCTCTTTAAAATCGTTGTCGTTATTATACCAAACAAGTTTTATTTCCGCCGCGGCGGAGACAATGTTCCTGTTAATTGGTATAATTTAATCTTCTAAACAAATTTCCTTTTTCTATTACCAAGTCTGTTGGTAGGTTATTGGTATAAAGACCTCCTGTTCCTAAACCTTGAGGAATGGTTACGTTAAACTCTCCTGTAAATTGTGCAATAGCATTCAATCCAATAGAAGATTCTAAAGCAGAAGTCATCCACCAACCAATATTGAGGCTTTCCGCAAGCTTTATCCACTCATAAGTACCTGCAATACCGCCATGAAGACTCGGTTTAAGAATTATAAACTGAGGAGCGATTTGATTCAATAACTTTTCCTTCTCCTCCCACGAATTTACGCCAATAAGCTCTTCATCTAAAGCAATTGGAATACTATTTTCCGAACAAAGATTTCGCATTTCAGCAACTTGTCCAACAGCAATAGGTTGTTCGATTGAATGAATTTCAAGTGCTTTTAATTCTTTCAGTACATCCTTCGCTTCTTCAAAAGAAAAAGCTCCATTAGCATCAACTCTCAAAGTAATTTCGGAAGCTGAAAAACGTTTTCTTATACTTTTTAAAAGTGAAAGTTCTTTTTGAAAATCAATTGCACCAACCTTCATTTTAATGGTTGAGAAACCCGCTTCTAACTTCTGTTCGATTTGTTCTCTCATAAATTCCTCTGCGCCCATCCACACTAAACCATTGATTGGGATAGAAACGGAACCCTTTGAAAATTCATTGGAAAACAAAAACCTTTTATCAGTTGAGAAAAAATCCAACAAAGCAACTTCAACTCCAAAAATTAAAGAAGGATAAGTTCTTAAATTTTCAAATAGTTCAATTAACTCTTTATTTAAAAAACGATATTTTTTTGTGTCAAAAAGAAAATCAAAATGTGCTTGATTCAAAATAATCTCAAGGCTTGCTCGAACTGTTTCTAGTTGAGCTTCATATTGTAAATCGTTTTCGTAATCAGGAGATAAACCTTCAATAATACTACACTCCCCTACTCCACTTTTTGCTCCGTCTGCTATTTCTAAAAACCAAGAAGTTTTATGCGTTAAAATTCCTCTACTTGTGCCACTTGGGTTTTTGAATTCCAGCAAGTATTTACGAAATGAAATTATGATTTTTCCATCCACCTTGCATGCCACATTTGAAACATTAATAAATACCAGAGTTTTGTATCCAATTCTTTTTTACCATTGTAGAAAGCGTCTAAAATACCTTTTACTTGAGGCCAGTTAAAAATACCTTGTTCCGAAATACGCTTTTCATTTATATAAGTAAGTACCAAATCCTTCAAGTCCTTTTGCAACCAATCAGCAATCGGAATCGCAAACCCCATCTTAGGTCGATCCATCATTTCTTTGGGAACATATTGATGGGTGATTTCTTTCAAAATATATTTTTTACTACCATTGTGGTATTTGAAATCGTCAGGCAATTGAGCCGCCCAATCAATAATGCGATGATCTAAATAAGGTTCTCTTCCTTCCAAACTCACTGTCATTGTAGCTCTATCCACTTTTTGCAAAATATCGTCAACCATATACGTTTGATAGTCAATGGCCATCATGTATGCTAAAGGGGTGTAGTTTTCTTTTAATAATTCCTTTGAATGATAAGCCGTATGCAGTTCGTCCACTCTGTTTTTCATCAATTTATTCAATTGGTCGTTTGTAAACTGCTGGCTCAAACTCAACATGATACTTTCTGGTGAAGGATTTCTAAGAATACCTTTCAACTTTTCGTAACGGTTGTGGAAATTATACTTATTTCTCAAAACTGGCAAAGCGTTTGATGGGATGACATCCATAGTTCCAGCCATTAATTTACGAACAGGCGAAGGGATTCTGTTGATTTTTGGTCCAAAACGATATAAATAATCATAGCGGTTGTATCCTGCAAAAACTTCATCTCCGGCATCGGCACTTAAAGCAACTGTAACATGTTGACGTGCTGCTTTACTTACAAGAGTTGTAGGAATAGCACTGCTATCAGCAAAAGGCTCATCGTAATAAAAGGGTAAATCAGGAATCAGATCAATCGCCTCTTTTTGTGTACAATGAATCTCTGTATGATCGGTTCCTAAATGAGCTGCAACATCTTTTGCATAAGGTGCTTCATTCAATCCAATATCTGGAACCCCAATTGTAAAGGTTTTTAGTTTTTCTGTTCTATCTTTTTGCAATAACGCAGTAACGGAAGCACTATCATAACCTCCGCTTAAAAACACACCTACAGGAACATCTGCCACCATTCGATAATCGCAAGCTGATTTTAATAGTTTTTCTGTTTCTGTTTTTGCCTCTTCGAATGAAATATCTAGTTTCTTTTTATTGTAGGCATCATAAACGTTCCAATATTGCTTTTGGTGAGCTAAAGAATTGTCAAGTACCTCTTTCGCATTTGCTAAATTAAATTCAATAAAATGACCGGGTTTTAGTTTAATACAATCATTAAAAATACAATAAGGAGTTGGAACATTTCCATATTGCATAAATGCATTCACTGCTTGCAAATTGATTTTCTTTTGAAAGTTAGGATGCTCATGAAAAGCCTTTAATTCAGAAGCGAACATAAATAGACCATCTTTCCAATAATAGAAAAAAGGCTTGATTCCTGCTCGATCTCGAACACAGAATACATCTTTTGAATCAACATTGTAGATTAGGAAGGCATACATTCCAATAAAACGAGAAAGACATTCTTTACCCCATTGAATATAAGCATGAAGTATAACTTCTGTATCTGAAGAGCCAACAAAAGAATGACCTAAATCAACCAAATCTTTTTTGATTTCAGCAAAATTATAAACTTCGCCGTTGAAACAAATCCAATAGTTTTGGAAGCGCATTGGCTGTTTTCCTGATTCTGTTAAATCAATAATCGATAAACGCGCGTGACCTAATCCAAGAATTGCAGCATCATCTTGCAAAATTTCTGTACCACTTGCATCTGGTCCGCGGTGATGCAACGACGCAGTCATTTTTAAGATTGTCTCATTAGATGACTTTTTATTAAAATCTATAAATCCTGTAATTCCACACATAAATTATTTATTTTCAGTTAGTAGTTCGGTTTCCGGCATTAATATCTCTTCAGGTTTGGTTGTAAA
>JBILQY010000342.1:0-3453 GCA_044372955.1 Crocinitomicaceae bacterium
TGCAAAAGACAGTTCATTGAAAGCAAAAGCTGCAAAAGATAGAGAATTTGTAAAATTATTCGCTGACTCAAACTTTACTTCAGCAGTAAGATAATATTAAAAAGAGTATTAGTTAAATCCCGGATTCGTTCGGGATTTTTTTTGCTTTAAAGTTTCAAGGTATTCTTGTTCCAATTGTCCTGGACTTGCAATTAATTTAGCTTCACATTCAAGAACTTTACAGTCCATAAGAGTTGTATAGCCAATGTATCCATAAATCTTTTTAGTGTTCAATAGCAATTTATCAGTTTCAATCCAATCATTGCTAGCGTGAAAATTTTGTTTCAATTTTTTACTTTGAATTAATTCTTGAATTTCACTCGAACCAACAATTGTTTGAATTTCATTAGATTCAAGTTCTCTTGAAAACATATTAAATAAATTAGACCAATATTCTTTCGGTCCACTAATTATTAAAACACTTCCAGACTTTAAATCGTTCTTTGGATAAAGCATAAATCGAGATAACCAACCTATATTACTTGAGTTTGGAAAATGTTTATTTACTGATAATTTCCCAGCTAATGAATTTTTAGCTTTGTCCACAATCCAAATAGAATCGAATTTTCTAATCTGTTTTTTGTGATATAATTTAAAAGGAAATTGAAACCAACTGATAGGTAAATTCAATTGATGTGTCATAAAAATGGAATAAATTTTCTCACTTCGAAAGGTGTAACGATGGTCTGAAATGATGATATCTATCTTTAATTCTTGAACATAACTTTCAACTTCTTTCAATTCTTGTTTAGAACGCTTCAAGAGCTTTCCGAGCGAAAAAAATAAATCATAGGTGTAATTTCCTTTCCCTGAAAATTGAAAGGGATAACCTTGATGTTCGATAAATTTCACTTTTTGACCGAAATATTGAACCAAAACATTTTTTTGTGCTGTATCACAAGCAATGAAAATAGAATTTCCATTTTCTAGTAATTTGTATATTAAAGGAATACATCGCGAAACATGACCAATTCCCCAATTTAATGGAGATAGCAGAACGTTTTTGCTTTGTATTTCAGTTGGTAGCATTTCTGTGAATAAATATTAAAAATACGCAAAATCGGGTTTTCTTTTCAAAGTTTATTAATTTTAGCCCCAAATAAAAAAATCACACAATGATAGACGGAAACGAATTTAGAAAATACGCAACTAAACATCTTGGAATCAATAGTATGATGATGGATCATTACATTGAATCATCTATGACTCCTTATATAATTGAAGAACGTCCAATGAATATTTCTCAGCTAGACGTTTTTTCTCGTCTAATGATGGACAGAATTATCTTTTTGGGGACAGGGATAAATGACCAAGTTGCAAATATTATAAATGCACAGTTATTGTTTTTGGAATCTGTTGATGCGAAAAAAGATATTCAGATTTATTTAAATTCTCCAGGTGGATCCGTATATGCAGGTTTAGGAATTTATGATACAATGCAATACATTCGTCCAGATGTTGCAACAATTTGTACAGGAATGGCTGCGTCAATGGGTGCGGTTTTAATGTGTGCAGGTGCTAAAGGAAAAAGAAGTGCACTAAAACACGCGCGTGTAATGATTCACCAACCATTGGGAGGCGCTCAAGGACAAGCTTCTGATATCGAAATCACAGCAAGAGAAATTCAAAAATTGAAAAAAGAATTATACGATATTATCGCTACTCATTCTAACCAACCTTTTGATAAAGTTTGGGCTGATTCAGACAGAGATTATTGGATGACATCTGAAGAAGCTAAAGAATACGGAATGGTTGATGAAGTTCTTTTAAGAAACCCTAAATAATTTTAAATGGCAAAAAAAGAAGCAACCTGTTCATTTTGCGGGTCAAATCGTAGTGCTGTTAAAATGTTAATTGCTGGTATTTCAGGTCACATTTGTGATAACTGTGCTTACCAAGCAAATCGTATTGTTCAAGAAGAAGTTACTCATCTTTCAAAAAATCCAAACGGTAATCCTAAAGCAACTAAAAAATTAGCATTACTTAAACCTAGTGAAATTAAAGCTCATTTGGATGAGTATGTAATTGGTCAGACGGATGCTAAAAAAGTATTATCAGTTGCTGTTTACAATCATTTCAAACGATTAAATAATCCAAATGCTTCATCTGAAGTTGAGATTGATAAATCAAATGTTGTGATGGTTGGAAGAACTGGAACAGGAAAAACATTGTTAGCAAAAACAATTGCAAAATTATTGAATGTACCATTTTGTATTGCTGATGCAACGGTATTGACAGAAGCTGGTTATGTTGGTGAAGATGTGGAAAGTATATTATCACGTTTGTTACAAGCAGCAGATTATGATGTAGAAGCAGCACAAATGGGTATTGTCTTCATTGATGAAATTGATAAAATTGCAAGAAAAAGCGACAATCCCTCAATAACACGTGATGTTTCAGGTGAAGGTGTGCAACAAGCTCTTTTGAAATTATTGGAAGGTGCAACTGTTAATGTTCCACCGCAAGGAGGAAGAAAACATCCTGAACAAAAAATGATTCAAATTGACACTAAAAACATATTATTTATTTGTGGTGGTGCATTTGACGGAATTGAAAATATTATAGCTAATCGTGTAAATCGTCAAACGATTGGTTTCAGCGGAACAGAACAAGAAAGAATCGAACAAGACTCCTTGCTTAAATACATTAACCCGTTGGATATTAAAACTTTTGGTTTGATTCCCGAACTTATTGGACGTTTTCCTGTTTTAACTTACTTGGAACCATTAAGAGAAGAGGATTTGAAGCGAATTTTAATGGAACCCAAAAACGCTTTAATCAAACAATATCTTCGTTTGTTCGAATTAGATGATGTGAAATTGACAATAGAAAAAGAAGTTTACGACTTTATTGTTACGAAAGCAGTTGAATTTAAATTAGGAGCTCGCGGATTGCGTTCGATATGTGAAGCGATTTTGACAGATGCGATGTTTGAATTGCCATCTAACAACCAAAAAGTTTTTAACGTTGATGTGGAATATGCCAAATCAAAATTTGAAAAATCAAGTTTAGCTACCTTAAGGGTTGCATAATAATAAAATTTTAAGAAAAAATTGAAATAAATGAAAACTATCCAATTTAGAGAAGCTTTAAGAGAAGCAATGTCTGAGGAAATGAGAAGAGACGAACGCGTTTTTTTACTAGGAGAAGAAGTGGCAGAATATAATGGTGCTTATAAAGTATCTCAAGGTATGCTTGACGAGTTTGGTCCAAAACGCATAATTGATACCCCAATTGCAGAATTAGGTTTTGCTGGAATCGCTGTTGGTGCATCAATGAATGGATTACGTCCAATTGTTGAATTTATGACTTGGAACTTTGCTATATTAGCTGCTGACCAAATTATAAATTCTGCCGCAAAGATGTTACAAATGTCAGGTGGTCAATATCACTGTCCAATTGTTTTTAGAGGTG
>JBILQY010000343.1:0-3450 GCA_044372955.1 Crocinitomicaceae bacterium
AGAAGTTGCTTCTAAAACAGCTGATATTGCTGGTGATGGAACAACAACTGCAACTGTATTAGCACAAGCAATTATTGGTGCTGGTTTGAAAAATGTTGCTGCTGGTGCAAATCCAATGGACTTGAAAAGAGGAATTGATAAAGCAGTTGCCGAAGTAGTTAAAAACTTAAAAAAATTATCAACGGAAGTAGGTTCTGACAATTCAAAGATCAAACAAATTGCTACAATTTCTGCTAACAATGACGAAACAATCGGTGCATTGATAGCTAAGGCAATGAAAGTTGTTGGAAATGATGGTGTTATCACTGTTGAAGAAGCAAAAGGAACTGAAACAGAAGTTAAAACTGTAGAAGGAATGCAATTTGACAGAGGTTATTTATCACCTTATTTCGTTACAAATGCAGAGAAAATGATTACAGAAATGGAAAATCCATTAATCTTAATCAGCGAGAAAAAAATCTCTAGTATGAAAGAATTGTTACCAATCTTAGAACCAGTTGTTCAAGCAGGTAAAGGTTTGTTAATCATCGCTGAAGATGTGGATGGTGAAGCACTTGGAACATTGGTTGTAAACAGAATTCGTGGTTCATTGAAAGTTGCTGCTGTTAAAGCTCCAGGTTTTGGTGATAGAAGAAAAGCAATGTTGGAAGATATCGCAATTTTAACGGGCGGAACAGTTGTTTCAGAAGAAAGAGGAATGACTTTGGAAGGTGTTACAATTGATATGTTAGGAACAGCTGCAAAAATCGAAATCGATAAAGAAAATACTACAATCATTAACGGAAAAGGCAAAAAAGCTGACATCGAAGCAAGAGTAGGACAAATCAGAGCACAAATTGAAGCTACTACTTCGGACTACGACCGTGAGAAATTACAGGAACGTTTGGCGAAATTAGCTGGTGGTGTTGCAGTACTTTATGTTGGTGCGGCTACTGAAATGGAAATGAAAGAGAAAAAAGACCGTGTTGACGATGCGTTAGCAGCAACAAGAGCAGCTGTAGAAGAAGGAATTGTACCAGGTGGAGGTGTTGCCTTAATTCGTGCAATTGAATCTTTAGACAAATTGAAAGGTGATAACGAAGACGAACAAACAGGAATTGCAATTGTGAAACGTGCTGCTGAAGAGCCTTTACGTCAAATCATAGCAAACGCTGGTGGTGAAGGAGCTGTTATCGTTCAAAAAGTAAAAGAAGGAAAAGATGACTTCGGATACAATGCACGTACAGAAGTTTATGAGAAATTATACAAAGCTGGTGTAATTGATCCAACAAAAGTGACTAGAATTGCAATTGAAAATGCAGCGTCTATCGCTTCAATGTTGTTGACAACTGAATGTGTTATTGCTGATCAACCAGAAGAAAACAATCCAGCTGCTGGTATGGCAGGTATGGGTGGTGGAATGCCTGGAATGATGTAATTCAAAATAGTATAAAAAGAGCCTTCGGGCTCTTCAACGCATCAATCTTCCCGATTTATTCGGATAGTGCGAAGCGACTATATAGCGAACCGTCTCAAGAAATTGGGGCGGTTTTTTTTATGGATTGACTAGTCGGGGCGAATTAAAAGTTGGTGCGAATTCCAATTCGCACCAACTTTTAATTCGCCCCGATTATCCGCTAAATTTTTACTTTATCCTCAAAATAAATAGCTTTAACTAATAATTCTATCAATTATCGTTGAATCAACTAAATTCGTTTTATAAAATTTATAACCATGAAAAAAATCATTCTATTAGTAGCACTTGCTTTTGTAGCAAACGTAACAAACGCACAAACAGTTAAAGACATCACAACCAAATACTATGAAGTTATTGGTGGACAAAATTGGGAGAAAGTAAAAAGTATGCAAATGTTTGCAAATGTTGATAACAGCGGAATGAAAATTCCAGTAGAAGTTGTTATAATGTCTGACGGAAGAATGTACACCCGCTTTGAAGTTCAAGGGATGAAATTTACTCAAGGTGCATTTGATGGAGAAACAAGTTGGAGTACGAATTTTATGACTCAAAAGGCTGAAAAATCTGAAGCAGATGATACAGAAAATACTAAAAGAAGTGCAAAAGAATTTCCAAATGCTTTGTTATCAGCAGAAAAATTAGGCTATAAAACTACTTTAGAAGGTATTGAAAAAATTGATGGGGTTGAATGTTATAAAATCAAAGTAGAGAAAAAAACAATGCTTTCTGAAGGTAAAGAAGTACCAAACATTGAATATTATTACATCGACAAAGAAACATTTGTTCCAATTATGACTGAATCAGAAATTTCTTCAGGAGAAATGAAAGGAAAAATTGCGCAAACAAAATACAGTGACTATCAAGAAGTGAATGGCGTTTTTATTGCATTTTCGCAAACTAGCGGAATCAAAGACGGAATGTCTCAAACAATTACATTTGATAAAGTCTTAATCAATAGCACTATCGACGAAACTGGATTCAAGTTTCCAAAATAATTCTCGATAAGATTTTTTAATCTAAAAATTACAACAATGAAAAGACAACTTTTTGCTTGTTTAGCTTTGCTTTTGTTTCAAAATGCGAATGCTCAAACGACAGGCACAGTTATTAATGCTTCTGAATATTTTGGTGATTTAAAAGCAAGACATATTGGTCCAGCTTTAATGAGTGGGCGTATTTCGGACATTGAAAATCATCCTAAAAATTCCAATATCGTTTACATTGGTGCTGCAGGTGGTGGTGTATGGAAATCAAATGATGGTGGCGTGAAATTCACTTCAATTTTTGATGATTACTGTCAATCTATTGGCGCCGTATCTATTGACCCAAGTGACCCTGATAATACAGTTTGGGTTGGGACAGGTGAAGTTTG
Organism: Crocinitomicaceae bacterium; assembly: GCA_044372955.1. Lineage (GTDB taxonomy): Bacteria > Bacteroidota > Bacteroidia > Flavobacteriales_D > Crocinitomicaceae > UBA952. The sequence goes on from JBILQY010000343.1 coordinate 2,829, forward strand.
GACACGAAATAGTGTCTCGATGGGTGACGGAATTTACAAATCAACTGACGGTGGAAAAAGCTGGAATAAAATGGGTTTGGAAAAATCCGACCGCATTGCTTCGATTCAAATTGACCCAAAAAATCCAAATACCGTTTATGTGGGCGTGTTAGGTGCTTTGTGGGGAGATAGTCAAGAAAGAGGGGTTTACAAAACTACCGATGGTGGAAAAACGTGGAATAAAATTCTTTACGTAAACGAAAAAACGGGTTGTTCTGAACTTGTTATGGATCCAACGAATTCTTCTGTTTTATATGCATCTTTTTGGGAATTTAGAAGAACAGCTTTTTCGTTTAACTCAGGCGGAATGAATAGTGCTTTGTATAAAAGCACAGATGGAGGAGCAACTTGGAATAAAATTCACAACGGTTTTCCAACAGGTCAATTAGGCCGAATTGCAGTAACTATTGCTCCTTCAAAACCTTCGATTGTATATGCCGTTATTGAATCTGAAAAGGCTGAAAACAAAGGGATTTATCGCTCTGAGGATGGTGGTGCATCTTGGAAATTCTTGAATGGCGATTTCGGTTTAACTGTTCGTCCTTTCTATTTCTCAAAAATTGTTGTTGACCCGAAAAATCCA
>JBILQY010000033.1:0-12988 GCA_044372955.1 Crocinitomicaceae bacterium
CCACAAGTTTGGTGACCGCACGAACAGGTCTTTTTGTAGACTTGGTGTTCAACATAAAATGGCTGAACAACAGGAATGTCTATGACTTGTCTTTTGCCACTAAATTCAGCTTGTAACTCCTGAATATCGCTACCACATTTACCACAAAAATCAGGTGAATAGGTAACGATTTCATCAGGTGTTTGGGTCATTTTTAAGGTGTTTCCTTCATGACCATTTTGTCCGCCAACTTTTCGGTCAGATTGTTCTCGAAGACTCTTGGTTTTGGGTGGACGATTTTCATCTTTAGAAGGTGGAACGGAACTGTTTCGACTATTCTTTGGATTCTCGTATTTGAAGAGTTTTTCACGTAAAACACCATTTTCTTTGCGAAGAATTACATTTTCTTTCTCCACATTTTCCAAGTGTATGACTCTTTTTGTGAGTGAGTCAATCTTTACAAAAAGCTCAGATATGAGTTTTCTTTGATCCTCTAAAAAATTACGTTCACTTTCCAAGTAATAGATTTTTAACAAAGATCTGGAATCAATCTTTTAAACTACCAAAATCATGCTAGTACTTGTTATTGAGTTTAAAACAATTGTTCATAAACCTTGCAATAATCGTTAATCAAGGGATGAAAAACTAAGTTGAAAAGCTAAAATTGTTAATAACCCCAGAAAATAGAGATTACTGATTGGTTACAAAATTTTTAATCAGCCAGAAGTGGTCTTTTGTATAGGGTTATGGCTGAGTTTAAACCTACTCAATCCCAAAAAACCAAGAGTGTAACCACAGCTAAAAAAGGAAAAATAATGAATGATTCAGGTAGTAAAATGAAGGACAAAACTCCTAAAATCAAAGCAAAAAAGGCAATTCTAACAAAGGCATTCTTAAGTGATTTTGCTAATAGTGCTAGTTGCTTTTGATCAACGATATTTAGTTTCAATTCATTATTGATGCGCATCCATTCACCAAAGAAAACCAAAGGAAAAAGGATATAACCTTGTTCAATTCCCATGTCTTTGTAGTGGAAAAATCGCGAAAACTCTTCTAAAAAATGAATAGATGGGTTTTGAAAAAAAATAACAATGTGAATAATAATTACTTCTGAAAGGAATAAAAAACCCGCTTTTATAATTTGATTTCTTTTTTCCGTTGAACTTAATTCAGTCAATTTCATGCGCCAATGCAAGAAAACTACTCTTGCCAATTGATCCAACATAAAAAATAAAAGGATAAAATAAAGATTCCAATCCCAAAAGAAATAACCCATTAAAGGAAGCGCGACATCTCCAATGAGTATGCTTATTTTTTCGATTCGGTTCACCTTTGTTTTTTCAGGATTGCCACTCGCTCTTTTGTCAATTCAAATTCCGGATTAATTTTCAAAACCTTTGCATAAGAAAACAATGCGTTGGTGATGTCTTTTTTATCTTCATAAATCAATCCCATATTGTGGTATGACTCAATGTGTTTAGGTTGAACTTCAACTGCTTTTTCATAGAAAAATAATGCGGAATCGAGTTCTAAGGTTGTAAATTGTTTGATGTAGCCCAATTGAAAATAAGCTTCGTGGTAAGTGCTATCCAAACGAATCATTTTTCGATACAAAACACTTGCTGCACTTTCTTTACCAAACAATTGTTTTGCATAAGCAAGCGAGTAGATAACGTCTGGGTTTTTAGACTGAAGTTTGTAAGCAGTGGTGTAGTATTCAATACAAATTGGATCCTCTTTGAACTGATAGAGCGCACCCAACATCAAGTAGCCACCATAAAACTTCGGATCTTGTTGAACAGCCGTTTCATACGAAGAGACAGCCAATTTGAAATTACCTAGGTTTCGGTAATTAGTTCCTTTCAACACATAAGCATCTCGGTATTTTGGATTGATTCGCAATGCTTTATTGATGTATTTGAATGAGTTTTCGTAATCTTCAAACATTGAATAGGTATTTGCCAAACCGACTAATGCTTCAACGTTTTTAGATTCCTTTTTTACGATTTTTTTGTAAATTTTATGTGCTGTAAACAAATCTTCAACTGAACGTTTTGGGCTATTTATTAAGGCTTCGGCGTACAAAACGCGGCATTCAGTTCGGTTACTGTCCAAGCGATAAGCTCTAGCTGCGTCGGCCATTGCATCTTCATACAACAATTCTTCGAACAATAAATCCGCACGTTTCACCAATAAAGAAACGCTGTCAGGATACACTTTTAGAAGGCTGTCTAAGTTAGCTCTGTTTAGCTCGACTTGTTTGGGTTTGTCTTCCTTACAGGATTGCAAAGAAAGAGCAGCTAAAAGTAAAAATGAAAGTAAATATCGCATGAGACAAAAGTAATCATTGAAAATTATAAATCGAATCTTTGAATTAAGTGAATATTTTCATTCTTTTAACGAACAATCATCCCCACTTAATCGTAACTTTGTAAACGTAATTTTTAGCCATGAAGCATAAACTCATTTTACTTTTTGTTCTTGTATTTTTTCAAGCTTCACAATTTTTTGCTCAAGGTTGTTCTCAATGTAAGTTGCTTGCTAAGCAAGGCTCAGAAGTGGATGAAGCAAGTTTTGGAACAAACATCAATTCTGGAATTTTGTATTTAATGATTATTCCTTATTTGCTACTGCTATTTTTATTCAGAAAACAAATTTTTGGTTTCATCAAAGGATTTTTCTCCCCTGCAAAATAAGGGTTATTACAATAACGGTTTTTCTAACTCAAATAGAGCTTGAAACAATTCGTTCTATCACTTCCGGAAAATGATTCATTTCTAAGTCGTGAATTTTTTCTGCCAAACTTTCTGCTGTTTCCTTTATATCAATTTTTGTTTCAAATTGCGCAATGATTTCCCCCTTGTCAAACTCCTCGTTTACAAAATGAATTGTAATACCGGATTGAGGTTCATTTGCTTCAATTACAGCGTTGTGAACATGCATTCCATACATTCCTTTTCCACCAAATTTTGGAAGTAGAGCTGGATGTAAATTGATGATTTTATTTGGAAAATGGTGTACTAATTCTTCTGGAACCTTCTTTAGAAAACCGGCGAGTATTATCCAATTCGTTTTGTGATTTTCGCAAAATTGTATTAATTCAAGCGCTTCTATCGTTTTTTGAGTGAATAAATCAAAAGCTATTCCTTCATCTAAACAAAGCTTTTTTACCTTTTCATTTTCCTTTGTTGACAAAATGGCTACCACTTCTACTTGTCTTGAATCTTTAAAATAATGAATGAGATTAATTGCATTCGTACCTTTACCTGAAATGAATAAACTGAGTCGTTGTTTTGCCATATTGCAAAGATAATTCAAAAAGAAACCCTTGCAATTTTTGAGTAAAAACCTTCCGTTTAAATCAAGGTTTCAAGGTTTAGAATGATTGATTCTTGTCAAATTCGAGTATCTTTCCGCTTTTAAAATTGAATTAACATGCAAGATTATACAGAATACATTGGTTACGTGGCTTCGGCGCTCGTTTTGATTTCATTCATAATGAAAAAAATCACCTATCTACGTGTTATTAATAGCTTTGGTTGTGCTTTTTTCATCGTTTACGGAACACTTTTGGCCTCTGTCCCAATCGTTATTACCAACGCCGCAATTGTGATGATCAATATTTATTACTTGACACGAAAGAGTGAAGATGATCAAAATTCTTTACTTGACTCGAAAAACTGAATAATTGAAAGAATTCTTTTGCTAATTTAGTAAATAGAAGGTGCTATTTTTTGGGTTTTTCAGATAATACCTATTGTATTTTTGGGTTTTTAAGAGGTAGTGACTTAATCCTTTTTTTCTGAATTCTTCTCATCTGAAAATAAGCTAAAAATCATTATTCTTCAAATCTGATTTGAAAATAACAACATTCCATAAAGGATGCAGTGAAGGAATAATAAAATTGAATGAAAGCACAAAAGACCAGTATTTTCTTTAAGACTTTTTTAGGCGAATGAAAAAAGTTCATTTTATTCTAAACTTTACCCTTAAATTTTAACAAACCCAGGAACTCGTTTTTAAGCAACCACTTAAAATTCTAATCGTTAGGTGAAAGAGTAGTTCTCCTTTATTTAATTACTTTTACTAACAAACAATTCCTTTACCTATGCGAATCAATACTTCAACCCAGTGGATTTTGGCTCTTTTGCTTTTTTTTACAAGCAATTTTGTAACGCAAGCACAAACATTAGATGCTACGTTTTCAAGTCCAATTGCTAACCAATGTCCTGACAATTTATTTACCTTAAATGCAACCAATACAACTTACGGTAATTCGAATTATAGTTGGTTGATAACTGGACCTAACGGTTATTCCCAAAATTATATTGCAAGTTCTGTTGCAGTCTATTTAACTGTTTCGGGATTTTACGACGTACAATTAACAGTAACTGATGGTGTTACAACAGCGTCAAATACACAGAATAGTTTTATTCAAGTTTACAATAATCCAATTATCAATTATTCAGTTACACCAACCATAGGGTGTTCTCCACTGCTAGTTACATTTGATGGTAGTTGTTCAGCTGGAAGCGGAACATTTACACCAACTTCATTTTCGGTTAACGTAGGAGACGGTTTTACTTATACAACCGAAGATATTTCTCATACTTATATTTCTTCTGGGACATTTACGCCAAGTGTTGCAATTTCGAATTCTTTTGGTTGTATTACCACGGGTAATTTATCTACTCTAACAGTTAATTCACCACCAACTGCAAACGCGGGAGTTGATCAAACAATTTGTGCTAATTCTTCTGTAACATTAAATGGTAGTATTGGTGGCTCAGCTACTTCAATATCTTGGTCAGGAGGATCTGGTGCTTTTTCTCCAAGTAATGCAAATTTATCGGCTATATATTCACCGAGTTTTAGTGAAATTGCAAATGGTTTTGTAAACTTGATTTTAACTACAAATGATCCCGCTGGACCTTGTTCTGCCGTTTCTGATACTGTTATGATTTTGTTTAATTCTTTACCAACTGTAACTGCACCTGCTTACTTTTGTGAGGGCTCATCTGCTCAACTTAGTCCTTCAAGTGGCGGTGCTTGGACATCAAGTAATGCATTTATAGCATCAATTAGTGGTTCTGGTATAGCAACAGGAACTAGTGCTGGCAATGTAATTTTTACTTTTACAAATAATGCAACTGGTTGTTCTAACAACACATCAACAGTAACTATAAATTCTTTACCAATTGTCTCCTCTCCATCTTCTATTTGTGTGGGTACAACAGGTCAACTTAGCCCTGCAACCGGCGGAACGTGGGTGAGTAATAATTCTTCAATTGCAACAGTTTCTGGAATTGGTTTAGTAACAGGATTATCACCGGGAATTGTCAGTTTTATTTTTACAAATGCAGCGACTGGATGTTCGACTACATCAAGTAATTTGACAGTACCAATAGATGGACCTTTAGGGACAATTACTGTGAATAATACAAATTTGACTGGTTGTTCTTGTTATAATGCTAGCATCACAGTTACAACTTCTGGAGCTACTGAAGCTAAAATTTTATACAACGATGGCCAATTTGTCCAACTAACGCCAAACACTACCCAGACAGTGAACTATTCGTATTGTAACACTGGAGGTTCAACAATAACTAGAACACCAACATTATATATTTCAAATGGAACATGTGAAACTTTTATTCAGTCTAGCCAAACGATTAGTATTAACCCAATTCCTAATGTAAATCCTATACTCGACCAGATAATATGTCAGGATCAAGTTTCTCAAACAATAGTTTTTTCAAGTTCAAACCCTGGTACAGTTTATAACTGGACGCAAGATAGTCCATCAATCGGTTGTGCAGGAAGTGGTTCAGCCAATTTAATTCCATCATTCGTTGCTCAAAACACAACAACTGCACCCCAAATAGCAACTTTTACTGTTACTCCGTCCTTGAATGGATGTTTGGGAACAGCTATTAATTTTACGATTACTGTAAATCCTATCCCTACAATTTTTGCATCACCTGATCAAACTGTTTGTCATTACGATATTACAATTCCTGTAAATTTTTCAGGTGCAATAAATAATACCGTTTACAATTGGACGCTAGATAACACATCAATAGGAATTGTATCATCTGGCATTGGAAATATTCCTGCTTTTCAAGCTCAAAATCCATCTTCTAGTTCTCAAATAGCTAATTTCATCGTTACTCCTTTTCTAGATGGATGCACTGGGATTTCTGATACTTTTTTGATAACTGTTAATCCTTTGCCATTAATCAATGCAGGAAATGACACCATTCTTTGTGCAGGTCAATCTTACACACCAATCGCAAACGGAACAGCTACAAATTATTATTGGGTAAACTACACAAACGGAGTTTCATTTGTTCCTCCATCCACTATAATGCTTACCTTGAACGGAGACCTGAATGGATGTATCGCATCAGATAATGTGTTGCTTACTGTAGTGTCAAATCCAATTGCTTCAATTTCAACTTTTGACGGTGAAGATTCGCTCGCTTGTGATGGAATGCTTTCGGTTCTTGTAACGGATGGCACCGCACCTTATTCATATACTTGGACAAATGGCGCTACGAATTACACAACGTCGGCAATTCAAGACTTGTGTTCAGGAACTTATGCGCTTTCAGTTGTTGATGCAAATGGCTGTTCGGCTACAAATTCAGCTGTGATAAACGATACTTTGATTCCAGTAATTGTTGGAGATACACTCATTTTCACAGACAACATTTACCAAGACTCCACCATAATTGGTGCCGATACAAGTGATTGGATTGAAAACTGTACCTTCGATTATGATTTAGTGACAAGCGCAACGATAAGTTCATATGTTGATAATGGGAGTTCTACTATCGTTACGTGGTTGATTTCTTTGAGCGATGGTTCAACTATTCCAATTGAGGCCACTTACAATCTAAGTCCAGGCACAGCAGGAGTTTATGATTTAACCCTTCAATTAACTTGTTCTCAAAAATCTGACCCTAAGTTTTTAGTTGCAAACTCGCGCCTGTATTACGAAGGTTCCACTATTGGAATCCAATCAAATTCATTGAGTGCGATACTTTTATATCCAAACCCAGCAAAATCTACTTTATCAATTTCTGGAATAAATGAATCGTTCCAATTTGAAATTAGAGACATTCAAGGGAAACTGCTAAAACAAGGAGCAAACGACAAGCAAATTGATATTGAAAACCTTCCTGCTGGAACGTATGTTATTGGTATTTCAACGGATAATGAGGTGAAGCAATTGCGATTTGTGAAATTGTAAACGAGAGCATTAATTTCCTTGATTTCACAAAACCTTTATTAATACTTACTTTTACTAACCCAAATTTAATTTAAATGAGAATAACTTCAACAAAGTTGATTTTAGCAATTATGCTATTTTTCGCAAGCAATTTTGAAACTCAAGCACAAACTTTGGACGCAACATTTTATAGTCCAGATTCAACACAATGCATTGGGAATACATATGTGCTTTTGGCAAATAATACTAGTTATCAAGTTTATAATTGGACGGTTGATGGCCCAAATAATTTTTCATGGAATTCGAACGGTACTTATTCTGACGCTTCTTTAATATTAAACGATGGGGGTTTTTATAATGTTAGCCTAACAGTTGCAGACGGTGGTTTGACAGAAACAAACACAATTACATCTTTTTTTTATGTGAATCCAAGTGCTCTTCCAACAATTAATTTAAGTAGTAATTTAACAACATGTGAGGGAGACTCAATTCTGTTAGCAGCAAATGGTAATGCCATAAGTTATTTTTGGAATGATAGTATTTCAAATAATTCTTTGGTTTCTCTTCCGTCAGGGACATATAATTATCAAGTCAAAGCTATAAGTGCTGAAGGTTGTATCAATTTATTGGGTATAGATATCGAATTTAAATATCCTCCATTTGCTGTATTATCATCAAACATAAATACAGGTTGCAGTCCGTTAACTGTTGAAATTACTCAAAATTCATTATCATTAAGTGGGATAGGTATTGAAACTTATGAATTTGTTTTTTCAGATGATAATTCTATTATCGTAACACAGAATCCAGACACCATAATTTCTCATACTTTCATTCAAAATGGTGAGAATATTTTTTCTTTAAAAGTTACTGATTCTCTTGGTTGCGTTAGTCCATCATTAGCAATGAATGTTGTTACAATTGACAATATTCCATGTTCAGATACTATTGTATACTTTGATAGTGTATATCAAGATTCAAGTATTACAGGTTACTTGTATATGGAATGGACTGACAATTGTACATTTAATTACAGTGATATTACAGGAGCTACAATTGATTCTTATCAACTTTTCGAGGATAGTTTGATTGTAAATTGGATGGTTCAGTTGAATAATTCCAATTTAATACCAATTGAAGTAACCTACTTACTTTCACCTGGAACAACAGGTGTTTATGAGATAACATTAAATCTATTTTGTTTAAATAAATCAGTTCCTAGATTTCTAACAAGTACGTCAAGATTGTATGTTCAAAACTCTACTAATAATATACAAACAACTGAATTGTCAAGTATCCAATTATACCCCAATCCTACAAATTCATCCCTTTCCATTTCAGGAATCAACTCCGACTTCAGTTATAAAATATCAGATTTACAAGGGAAATTATTGAAACAAGGAGCAAACGACAAGCAAATAGATATTGAAAACCTTCCAGCTGGAACTTATGTGATTGGTATTTCAACGGATAATGAGGTGAAGCAATTGCGATTTGTGAAGATTTAAATGTCTTATTTAAAAAATTAAGAAGTATGAAAAAATTATTAAAAATCTGTTTTTTTCTAATCAGCTATTCAGTAGTAGCTCAATCTGGACAAATTGATCCAAACTTCAACTTAATTGAACAATCACATGATCAATTGAATGCAACCGTTTGGACTACTTGTGTACAATCTGATGGGAAAATAATTCTAGGTGGTGATTTTAGTAGTTGCAACATAAACAGAATACTTCGTTTAAACAGCAATGGTTCAATTGACCCTACTTTTGAAACTGGAGAAGGGTTTAATGGAAGTGTTAACAACATCCTCATCCAACCAGATGGAAAAATAATTATTAGTGGTTATTTTTCAACATATAATGGAACAGTAGCAGATAAATTGGTGCGATTAAATATTGATGGGTCGATTGATGCCTCTTTCTCAAATGATTTTGGTTTTAATAATGAGGTTTCATCCATTTGCTTACAGCCTGATGGAAAAATTATAGTGTGTGGACTTTTTACAACTGTTCATGGAGAAAATAGAAAATTCATTGCTAGACTAAATGGAGACGGAACTTTAGATAATAATTTTAATACAAATGATAACTTTAATGATTGGGTTTATAGCGCAACCATTCAACCAGATGGAAAAATAATTGTTAGTGGTTGGTTCACATATTACGGAACGACAAATAAAAATTACATTGCTCGGATAAATCAAGATGGTTCTTTAGATTTAAGTTTTAATGCTGGAGTTGGGTTTGATTCTTTTGTACAAAGAACAGTTTTACAATCTGATGGAAAGCTAATTGCTTATGGTTACTTCAATAATTTCAATACTTCCAGCAGAAATTATATTGCCAGACTAAATAGTAATGGAACATTGGATAACAGTTTTAATGTAGGAACAGGACTAGGGACATATCCTGCAGATGTTAAAATCTGTAACAATGGTTTGGATATTATGGTTGCAGGTAATCTAAATAGTTATAATGATTTAACAGTTACAGGATTAATACGATTAAGTGTTAACGGAACATTAGACGAAAACTATAGCAATAATATAATCTGGCATTTTCAATACGGTGGTGTGTGGGCTATTTCTGAATCTGCTGATGGTAAAATTATTGTTGGGGGAAGTTTTAAGGCAATTGAGAATTATAGCGATTTACCAAATAGTTATATTACTAAATTGAACACCGATGGAATGTTAGATAACACATTCTCCACAATAGGGACAAATTTAGAATCGAAACGTATTCTCTCTTTAAGTATTCAATCAGATAATAAAATTATTGTTGGGGGTTCTTTTTTAAAAATTGATGGGGTAAATAGAAAAGGAATAGCGCGTTTAAATTCAGATGGATCTTTAGATAATTCTTTTAATCCTGGTTTAGGTTTTATATGGGAGGTATATACAACCGATATTCAAACTGATGGAAAAATAATAGCAGGTGGGAATTTTCACACATATAATGAAATAGCTGCAAATTATATTATTCGGCTTCTTCCAAATGGAGATATTGACCCAACCTTTTTAATGGATACTGCTTTTAATGGAATCGTTTACTCCGTTAAACTTCAAGCTGACGGCAAAATCATTGTTGGAGGAAATTTTACTGCATACAATGGCGTTCAGAGAAATGGAATTGCAAGATTAAACCCTGACGGAAGTTTAGATCTAGGTTTTAATCCTGGTTCGGGCTTCTCAGACGAATTCAATATTTATTGGGTGGTAAAAACTATAGCAATTCAAAATGATGGAAAAATTTTATGTGGAGGAAATTTTAATTCATTTAATGGAATTCCAGCAAATTATTTAGTTAGACTGAACACCGATGGTACATTCGATGAAACTTTTAACACAGGAAGCGGATTTATTGATAATTATGGATTATACGGTTTTTATTCGCCTGCTATTCAATCAGTAAGTATTCAAAACAATGGTAAAATTATTGTTGTTGGAGAATTTAGTTCAATTAATGGTGTTGAAGTAAACAGAATTGCTAGGCTAAATTCAGATGGAAGTTTAGACCCAGTATTTAATCGAAATTTGATTTTTAATAATTACTTAACTTCATCAATAATATTGCCTGATGGAAAAGTTATTATTGGAGGATTATTTGATACTTTGGGGCAAAAACATATTGCTCGTTTGAATAAAGATGGATATTTAGATCCAACTTTTGAATCAGGACTTGGATTCAATTCTATGGTTAACACAATTGTTTCTAAAACCGATGGTAAAATCTTGGTTGGAGGTGATTTTAATTGTTACAATGGTAGTCCAAGAGATGGTATTGTGAGATTGGAAAATAGCTTGTATGCAAGTGCAATTGAAAAGGAATTGTCATTAAGTATCCAAATATATCCGAATCCAGCAAAATCAACTTTATCAATTTCTGGAATAAATGAATCGTTCCAATTTGAAATTAGAGACATTCAAGGAAAACTGCTAAAACAAGGAGCAAACGATAAGCAAATTGAAATAGAAAACCTTCCAGCAGGAACGTATGTGATTGGAATTTCAACTGAAAGTGAGGTGAAGCAATTGCGATTTGTGAAGTTGTAACTGATACTAATTTAAAATTATCGAATCAAGGTTATAAAACCATGTCCTTCTTTTTTGTAACCATTTAAACCTGTTAATTTATAGGTGTAAAAATAGACGCCGTCCGTTAATTCTGTACCATTTGTTGTGGTTCCATTCCAAGGTTCGTTGACATCTTTCAAGATTGCAACAGTATTTCCCCAGCGATTTAAAATGAAAAGTTCAAATTCATCAACATTAATATATATTAAACTGAATTTTCGCAAACTAAAGAAGGAAACCAACTACTAAGATTAATTTGTTTTTTTCTTCAAAAGATCTTTTGTTTTTTTCTTAAATGCATCCATTCGAGGATGGCTCACGCTTTTGACGTACGGGTTGTTCGGATTATTTTTTTCAAAATCTTGGTGGTAACTTTCCGCTTTATAAAAAACGGTTAGAGGTTCAACTTGGGTTGTTATTGTTTTGAATTTCCCCTCTTTTTTTAGCTGTTTGATATAATCAGATGCTTGATTTTTTTCATAGCTATTGGAATAGAAAATAGCCGAACGATACTGTGTTCCAGAATCTGGACCCTGCTTATTCAAAGTGCTAGGATCGTGCGAATTAAAAAAGACACGAAGTAATTCCTTGTATGAAATTACTGTCGTGTCATAGTGAACTTTTACTGTTTCTGCGTGACCGGTTTTTCCTGTGCAAATTGCCTCATAAGTTGGATTTTTGGTGCTTCCTCCAGTGTAACCAGATTCTGCATAATCCACACCTTTGACTGTCTCAAAAATAGCTTCTACACACCAAAAACATCCTGAAGCAAAATAAGCATCTTTATATTTGGATTTGCTTTTTTGAGCATACGATGAACTAATCACCAGAAAAATTGAGAAGAAAAGCGATTGTTTTAACATGAAACTAAAACACGCTTTAAGAGAATTTGTTTTAATGTTCTCTCATTTGACGTTCGATAATGATTGTGATCAAAACTCCCGTTAAAACCGCACCTCCTACTATTGAGAAGCCTACGATTCCTTTGATTGCTAAAATTGTTAAAAACATATTGAAATTATTTATGAAGTAAATGTAATACCTAATTATTTGGTTTTCAGTAGTAAATGTTTATTTATCATAAGACTTTGAACAAAACATGTTTTTCATCGAATATTAACAAATATTTGAAAATGAGATAATTATAAATTCATGTAATAATTGAGATTAAATCATCTTAACAAATAAGATGAATAAAATTGTTAATAACCTACGAAAACACCTTCACAATCAATAATTTGAGTTAGATTACTGATAATCTTTAATGTAACCTAAGTTGCTTAAAGTTTTCTTTGAAATACGTTAATTTGTTCAAATTTAAAATCATGCGACTGCTTTCTGTTTTATTTACTTTCATTTTCGTAACTCAATTATTCATTGCTCAACAAAATTCCTTTCCTTATGAACTTCAACTAGTAGCCAAAACGGTCAATGGGTTCAATGGTTTGCATTCGTATGCTTTTGCTCAGTTGGATGGTAAAGTACTTTTAATCGGTGGACGAAAAGACGGTTTACACGCGCGCCAACCTTTCAATGCATTTCCTCAGAATCAAAATAATACGGATATCTATATTTTAGACATCAACACCAATCAATCTTGGACAGCGAGTATCAATGCTTTGGACGTTTCAATAAAAGAGCAATTGCAATCCACGAATATGAATTTTTACCAAGATGAAGACACTTTGTATTTTCTT
>JBILQY010000344.1:0-3420 GCA_044372955.1 Crocinitomicaceae bacterium
TAGTTTTTAACAGGGTAGGAGATAGTGTGTAAATAATTGGTTTCAAATTAAAACGTCCAAGGAATAAATTCTTTGGACGTTTTTTTTATTAATGCTTCTCATACACTGGCAAACGCATAAAGGTTTGTTCAAAGTAAGGACTATTGGAATAAATGTAATACAATTGTTCCCATTCTGAATTTTTAAAAGCTGGTTCGTTTTCCTTTTTTGCCTCGAACGAAGCTTTTAACACTGGATTGGATTTCAAAATCTCTGCAACTTGGTCAATGAAAACGTAATTCGAGAAATATTCCTTTTGCTGCAAATAAGAGTCATAAAAATTCCAAGAAAAGTAAGAATCTTCAGCTCTTGTTTGCAATACAGAATGGATGAAAATTGCACCTTGTTGCTTAGTTGGAATTATAACATCACCTTTTTTTAACTTTATGTCTATCGTTTTTTGTTTCACATTGATCTCACGATGTCTAAAGTGTCCTTCGTAAGGTTTTGTATTGCTTTTATAGTCTGAAACAACTGTAACTTGAAGGTTTAAGGAACTGTCAGATTGTAAGGTTTCAAATCGAATTCCATTCGCTTTCAAACGAGCGATTGTTTCTTTCTCTTGTGCACCAACAACATAAAAAGTAGGAATTTTGGCAGAATCTTTAGCATTGCTTTCAGAATAATAAGGAATGTAACGTTCATAAGGTTTACTTCGGTCGTAATAAAGTCGCTTTAAGTTAGTCGTTTCATTTGTCGGAAAACTGTGCTCAAAACCTTTAAACAAAATTGAATCTTTTTTATCAGTTGATTGAAAATTATACTTGAAAAAATCTTGTTCAAGCTCCCATTTTCTTGCTGCTTTTCGTTGAGATTCGATAAGTTTTTTGTTTTCAAAAGTCCATTTACAAAGTTCCTCCATGAATTGCTTGGTAACTTGTACACGCGCTGGAAAAGGTTTTAACATGTGCGTTTCAACAGTAAAACTCAAACTGTGAAATAAAGAGGCATATCCCATTGCATAGCGTGGTAAATCATTAAAAGCAACAATTCCATCAGCTGGTGTTTCCCCTTTTAAATCGACGTAAGGAAAAAGATCCGTTCCTCTATTTTTTAATTGAGTTGTTAATTCAGGAATTAATTTATCGTAAGTGATGGATTGGATAGAAGGAGCTAATCGTTGTTTTAAAGAAGGAATATAAGTTAACGTATATTGGTAATCAGCACCATTTGAAACATGATTATCTATAAATACGTCTGGGTCTAGACCGTGAAAAATGCGAGTAAATGTAAAGGTGTTTTCAGCATCCATTTTAATAAAATCGCGATTCAAGTCTAGATTGCGTGCATTTCCTCTAAAACCATATTCCTCAGGTCCGTTTTGATTGGCACGACTTGTTGAAGATCGATTCATCATTCCGCCAATGTTGTAAGCAGGAATGAAAGCAATAACGGGTAAACCTTTTGTTTTTTTACCTGCGTTAACCCACTCTTCTAACCAAAGTAGCATTGCATTTATGCCATCTGGTTCACCTGGATGAATCGCATTATTGATTAACACCGTTGTTTCATTTTTAGCTTTTGCAAATGTTTTTGTAGAGTCGCCAGCACCGTTTACAATACATACATAAATTGGTAAACCGTAATCAGAATTCCCCATATTGTAAAGTTCAATTTCTTTGTTTTTTGAAGCTAATTGTTTAAGTATCAAATGTAACTCATCATAGGTTGGACTCTCATTTCCAGACCATTTGGATTGAGCAAAAAAAGAAAAAGCGCTAAAAAAAAATAGAACGAGGGATGTAAACAGTTTTCGCATAGAATTAAAAGAAGTGTAAAACTAATTTATTTCTAGAACATTCTGATAATTCTACTATTCGATTACAAACTAACGTATTTACTTTTTTTTAATGTTAAGATGATAAGCTTTTAATTAATCTTAACATTTTTTTGGTTTTTGAAAAAAAATATATTAAAACCTTGAAATTGAATATGTTAATTTTTTTTCACAACCTTTAATTATATTTTTTCTTATAAAATTAACGTTTTTTCAAAACCTTTTAGAACTTTTTTAAGTTGGTTTTGTTTAATGTTTTAAGTAATTCATTAAACAAATCAAATCTTAAATTATGAAAAAAACTTTTTTAACAAATTTCAAAAAGCAATCATTAGCTTTTGCGGTTGTTGCTTCTTCTTTTGGAGCATTCGGACAAACAAACGTTTACGATGACGTTATTTCAACAAGTCCAAATCACACGACTTTGAAAGCTGCCTTGATTCAAGCAGGATTAGTATCTGCATTGCAAGACCCAACTGCAACACTAACCGTTTTTGCTCCAGATAACGCTGCGTTCGATGCACTTGCTTCAGCTTTAGGTGTTACAGCTACGCAACTTTTAGCAAATCCAGAATTAGGAGCAATTTTAACTTACCACGTTTTAGGTCAAGAGGTTGCTGCTGCTGCAATTACAAATGGTCAAGTTGTATCAACATTAAACACTACTGCAAATGGAACAATTTATTTAACCAAAACTTCAACAGGAAGTGTTTTTGCAGATCAAGCAAACGTTACAACACCAAATTTAACTACAGATAATGGAATTGTACACGTTGTAAATAAAGTTCTTTTGCCTGTTAAAACTGTTGTTGATGTTGCTGTAACAAACGGGTTTACTACTTTAGCAACTGCTGTAACACAAGAAGAATTATTACCAGCTTTAACAGATCCATTGGCTACATTGACTGTTTTTGCACCAACGAATGATGCTTTTACTGCTATTGCAACAGCTTTAGGAACAGATATCAACGGATTGTTAGCTTTACCAACTTTAGATGAAGTATTAAAGTACCACGTACTTGGAGCAGAAGTAACAGCTGCAAACGTTACTAACGGGGCAATTGTTAACACTTTGTCTACAGTGAATACGTTGAAAATGACAAAAACGACAACGGGTTCAGTTTACGCTAATCATGCTATGGTTACTTTAGCTGATGTTGATGCTGACAATGGTGTTGTTCACGTAATCAACAATGTTGTATTACCTGCTGAAACAGTTGTTGACCGTGCAATCGATGGTGGATTCTCTACTTTAGTTACAGCAGTTGCAAAAGCAGAGTTATTACCAGCTTTAACAAATCCATTAGCTACTCTAACTGTTTTTGCTCCAACAAATGATGCATTTGATGATTTAGCTGCTGCTTTAGGTACAGACATCAACGGAATTTTAGCTTTACCAACATTAGGTGAAGTATTGAAATACCACGTTTTAGGTAGCGAAGTTCTTGCTGCTGCAATTACAAACGGTCAAATCGTTGCTCCTTTAAGTACTTTGAACACATTGAAATTAACTAAAACAACAACTGGTAACGTATTTATCAACCAAGCACAAGTTACAACTCCAAACGTTGATGCAGATAATGGTGTTGTTCACGTGATTGATG
>JBILQY010000345.1:0-3400 GCA_044372955.1 Crocinitomicaceae bacterium
TGTTTTTAGATTTGGATTCCGTTGTAGCCATTGTTATAACTTGTTTTTTCAAAATTAACGCAAAATCAGTAAAGATGTAACCTAAATTCTTTTCATTATGAAATTTTTATTTGTCAGCAAGTGGACAAATCATTCAATTTTCAAATCCTCTAAACTATTCCCAGCCAAAAACTCTTTGAAGTTCATTCGGCGTTTGCCTTCAGGTTGCAATTCAGAAATACAAACAAATCCATCTTTGCAAGGAAAAAGAATTCCGTCCGGATGTTTTAGAAGTGTATCAGATGTTGGACCTTCTTCAACAAGTTTTGATGTAAATAATTTGAACGAAATGACTTCGTTTTTCTTTTCGTTTTTCAAGGTGCACCAAGCAGCAGGGTAGGGTGAAAGCCCTCGGATTTTATTGTGAATGTCTTGTGCGCTTTCGTTCCAATCAATTTTGCAATCTTGCTTGAAAATCTTTGGCGCGTGAGGTAATTCTTTCGCTAAATTTTCATCTTGAGGAATCGACTGAACCGAATTATTTGCAATGTCATTCAAGGTTTTCACAGTCAATGCAGCGCCTAAATGCATCAACGAATCGTGTAGTTCGCCAGCGTTCGTATCTTCTGAAATCGCCACTTTTTCTTGTTCCAAAACTGAACCTGTATCAATAACTTGATTGATGAAAAAAGTGGTCACACCCGTTTCTTTTTCTCCGTTGATAATTGCCCAATTGATAGGAGCTGCACCACGGTATTTTGGTAACAACGAAGCGTGTAAATTAATCGTTCCTTTCGGTGGCATTGCCCAAATGATTTCAGGCAACATACGAAATGCAACCACCACAAAAATGTCTGCATTCAAAGCTTTCAAATCGTCGTGGAAACTTTCGTCTTTGAGTTTTTCGGGTTGTAAAATGGGGAACGCTTTGTCTTTCGAATAGATTTTCACAGCACTTTCACGCAATTGCTGACCACGACCAGCTGGTTTATCTGCAACTGTTACCACACCTACAACTTCGTGTTCACTTTGAACTATTGCATTCAAAATGGTTACTGCAAATTCGGGCGTACCCATAAAAACCAAACGTAATTTCGAATTTTGACTCATACAATTTTCTTTTTCCAATCGTAAAAATGTAAATAAAGTAAGGAGAAAACACCTAGCAAGACAAAGTAAACATATTCAACCGTCCAAATCCAAAAAATGTCTAAGTTCCAAATTTTAATAAAAGTATAAGAACAAGAAGTATATATAAATACACATGTAAACTCAATAGTCATCGAATGTAAGGTGTTTCCACTACCGTGAATTGTTTGGAAATAAACAGAACTAAAGCCAAAAACTAAAATGGAAAGCGTTATTAATCGGAGAATTTCAGCACTTTTTTGCACGTAAATCTCTTCTGGATTAATCAAACGAATCATTGCTTCTGGGTAAAACATTGCTCCGTGGAAAGTAATTAGCAAAAATACAACCGTCATTATTTGAATCTTTCGCTGAATGATAGGTATTTTATCAAATTCTTTTGCGCCAATATACTGTGAAATATAGGTTTTTGTCGTGCCAGCAAAACCCCAAATCGGAACAAATGCCAAGAAGTAAATCGAACGTATATTTTGTGAAACGGTCAAATCGAATTGTCCTTTTTGTTCTAACCAAGTAAAGAATAAAGTCCAGGTTGCAAGCGCTGAAAACCCTTGTAACATCAAAGGACTTCCGACTTTTAACAATTCAATCATTGACTTAAAATTGAAAGAGAAATATTCAAATAACTTGTAAATACGACGTTCTTCTGAAAAGATGAGGTAAATTATCAAAAATAACATTCCCATTCCGTCGGCAATCGTTGAAGCCCAAGCTGCACCTTTTAATCCCATTTCAGGAAAGCCCAATTTTCCGAAAATCATTCCATAATCAAGTACTACGTTACTTAAAGCAGTAATAATCGAAGCCATCAAAACAACCCACGTTTTTCCTTTCGCTAAAAATAACGCTTGAATGGAAATCGTTATCATAGCAAAAAACAGAGCGAAACTCCTGATTTGAACGTAATCTCCTTGTAAACTGGCGATTTCTTGGTTTTTTGAATAGCCTAAAACTGCTCCGGGCATTACCCAATAAAGAACGGCGAATAAAATAATTGCCAATAAAAAATGTGTAAGCAAGGAAGTTCCAAAAATTCGACCAATTGCATCCGATCGTTCTTCTCCAATTCTTCTCGCAATAATGATTTGTGCACCATCTCCCATTCCAAGCAAGGTCATATACATCGTAACGTAAAGTAAGCCTCCGTTGCCAACAGCGTCGAACGCTTCTGTTGAATAGCGTGCAATAAAAGAAGCGTCGGTTAGTAAAACAATGGACTGGATAAAACCAGAAACCATCATTGGTAACGCAACTGCGAGAATCGTTTTATAACGTAAATCGAGCATTAGTCAACTTGGATAACAAGACCTTTTAAATATTCGCCTTCAGGATGAAATGCATTAATTGGATGATCCGCTGGTTGGTGTCCAGACTCAATTGCTGCTGCAATGACTGTATTTGTAAACAAAAATTTATCAACTACTTGCGAGCAAGAGAACGTAAAAATCAATCCTCCCGGTTTTATTTGTCGAATTGCGTGTGTGTTCAATCGTTTGTAACCTTGAATTGCTTGGTGACGTTTTTCGCGGTGCTTCGCAAATGCTGGTGGGTCTAAAACGATGATGTCGTAATCTTCTTTCAATTCTTTCATATAGTCCATCGCATCGGCAACAATTGAAGCGTGTTCACCTTTAAACGAATTGATGGCAACGTTTGCTTCTGTCAATTCAATCGCTTTTTTAGAACTGTCTAACGAATGAACCAAATCTGCTCCTTTGTTCAAAGCTTGCAAACTGAAACCACCTGAATAGCAAAATGTATTTAACACCTTTTTTCCAAATGCATATTTTCCTAGAAGCGCACGATTTTCGCGTTGGTCGATGAAGAAACCCGTTTTTTGACCTTTCACCCAATCAATTTGATAATGTACGCCATTTTCCATCGCTGGATGAGGCGTTTCGCTTGAACCAATAATATATTTGTCTTCTGGAGCAATGCGTTCAGGCAACGTATCCGATGATTTAGAATAAACCGCTGTTAAATTCTCACCTAAAGCATTTTTCAAAGCGTTGGCAATCAATTCAATCGCGTTGTACATTCCAATTGAATGACACTGAATAACAGCAACTCCATTGTAAAAATCAATTACCAAACCAGGTAAACTATCGCCTTCTCCGTGACAAATTCTGAAAATGTTGTTGTTTTTGTTTAAGAAACCTAATTTCAAACGTAGGTTGACAGCATTTCCAATTTTTTCATTGAAGAAAGCTGCATCAATGTTTGTTTCTTTAAAACTCAAAATTCTAACTGAAATCGTGGCATGTTGAAAGTG
>JBILQY010000346.1:0-3398 GCA_044372955.1 Crocinitomicaceae bacterium
CCGGTGAATGAGTGATAATTGCAAGGTTTGAATATACTCCTAAAGCGATATCTTCAGAAAGTTCAATGTTCATTTGGTTTTCTTCGTTTTCCATTATTTCTTGTTTTTAAAGTGCTATTTCATGTTCTTCAAAGCGAATATCGTGTGCTTCCAACTCATTTAAAATTGGTTCGTAAATTTCCGCATGAATAGGTAAAGTTACTCCTTTTTCGAGTAGTTGACCTGTCAAAATCATTTTTGCAGCAATCGCTACTGGCAAACCAACTGTGTTTGACATTGAAGTGTAAGTTTGATCTTCTCCAATATTTATCATCGAAGAAATTACTTTATGCTCTTTTCCTTCATGCTCATATTCAAACTCGTGATACATCACCAACATATCTTTATCGCCTTCCTCCAATTTCCACTTGCTCGCAAGTAATTTTTCTAACAATTGTGCTGGACTTGCGTTTTCGAAACCAAATTTTTCATCCTTTTCAAAAATCCCAATGGATTCGAACAAGGGATATAAATATATTCGATCTTCACGTAGAAACAATTTTAATTTATCTTCTACAGACAAATCGCGGTTGTAAGGTAAAAATGCATTGATAAATGAACGTGGAGTCAACTCTTCGGAATGCGCCATTTTGTAGGTGTCGTCTGTCATTCCTAATTCGATAAACACATCCCAACCTTGGCAGTAATTCGGTCGGCGCAAAGTACCTCGGTAAATTGTTGGAATGTCTTCGATGCCATACGTTTTTCTATAAGATAATGAGTCACGGTTGGCATATCCATCAAATTCACCATAAGAACCAATTGAAAAACGTTCTGTTCTACTAAACAAACGATTGTAAGGAATGTATTTGTATTCGTCGTTTTGTTTGAAACAAGCAGCTCCCCCCTGCCCTGCTAGAATC
Source organism: Crocinitomicaceae bacterium (assembly GCA_044372955.1). Taxonomy (GTDB): domain Bacteria; phylum Bacteroidota; class Bacteroidia; order Flavobacteriales_D; family Crocinitomicaceae; genus UBA952. Next base: position 903 of record JBILQY010000346.1, read on the forward strand.
ACGTTGCGTGGATTCCAAGTGAATTTGTAATGCCAAGGATTTGTATCGCTTTCAGGCGCCATCAAACCACCACAAAAAGATTTAAAGCTTGTGAGTATTCCTCCTTTGTTTTGAATAGCATGAATAATTTTCATCGCACTCATGTGGTCAATTCCCGGGTCAACACCGATTTCATTCATGATAACGATTCCTGCTGCTTTTGCTTCTTCGTCTAGAGCTCTCATCTCGGGAGATATGTAAGAAGGAGTGATTAAATCTACTCGTAAGTCGATACAATCTTTCGCTACTTCGACGTGAAAACGAGCGGGCAACATGGAAATAACCAAATCAGAATGACCAATTGCTGGGCGACGTTCATGCGGGTCTAACGCATTGAAAGAAAGGGCTTCCGCATTGGGATGGTTATTGATTTTGCGTTTTACTAATTCAATATCTTGATCTACGATTTTTAAGTGCCAATCGTTTTCTTGAGCGAGATTCAACAAATATCTAATCATCGAAGAAGCAGATAAACCAGCGCCAAGAATTAAGATGTTTTTCATTTTTTTCAGTTAAATAATTCATGAAAAATCAAAGGATACTTTCTTCGGATTTTCCGCGCCAAAAGTAACGATTTTATTTCGCTCACTTGAAAAGGAAGTGGTGAATAGATAAAAATCAAGCGAATTAAAAAACAAAAAGTCGTATTCAAAAAATATCAAGAACAAAATTGATTTAAAAACGTTGATTTAATGTTGATTTTTTAGACTATAAATAAGATTCAAATGAAAGATTAAGCAAAGATTCCTCCATGCTGTCGGAATGACTTTGGAGGGGAATACCTGTCGAAAATGCGACGCATTTTCGACAGGTATTCCCCTCCAAAGTCATTCCGAATAAAATGAGGAATCTTTCTTTAGCAAGGAAATTGATTTGGTTTTTTATTCCATAAATAAATCTAATGAAACTCAAATTACTATTACTATTAAAAATGTGTTTTTGATAGTAGGTATTGATTAATTTTGCAACCGCATGAAACAAACATTTCTCCAAAAATTACTTGACATCTTTTTTTCCATGAAAAGTATGTCCTTAGCCTTAATCGTTTTTCTAGTTGGAATCGGGGCTGCCACTTTCATAGAATCACTTTACGGTATACAAAGTGTGAAAATCATTATTTATAACGCGACTTGGTTTGAGCTTTTGTTATTCTACTTGGCGTTGAATCTGATTGCAAATATTTTCAAGTACAAAATGTTTGTGCGCGAAAAAATTGCAATGTTGACTTTCCACCTTTCGTTTATTATTATCCTAATTGGTGCTGGCGTAACGCGCTACATAAGCTTTGAAGGTTTAATGGTAATAGACGAAGGAACGACCTCTGATTTCATTTATACTTCCGATCCTTACTTGCTTGTTTATGTGGAAAATCCTAAAACTGGTGCTTCGAAAATAGATGCCACTAAACATTATCTATCTGTTATCACCGACAATTACTTCAAAACGGATGTTGAATTGGAGTCTAAAACGATTTCTGTGGAGTACCAAAACTTCCAAACAAAAATGATTGATACGTTTGTTATCAATAAGAAATTTAAAACCAGCGCTTTAGAATTAGTAACCGATGGGATGCAATCAAACTATTTGTGTGAAAATGACCTATTTATGGTAGGGAATATTCCGCTTTCTTTCAATAAAAAAATAGCTACACCTGGAATTGAAGCGAGAAGTGTTGGAGATTCTGTTCAAATAAGAACTTTTCTTCCTGTCCGTTATTTACCAATGACAGAAATGCAGAAAGCTCGTCAATCTGGTTTGCCCGTTTCGGATTCCTTGTATCAAGAAGTACCTTCGAATAAATGGGTGACATTTAAAACCAAAACGCTTTATCAAGCTGGAAATCAACAGTTTGTTTTTAAGCAAAAGATTAATAACGCGAAAAAACTATTGGTTTCTTCTGGAAATAAAAAAGAAGGTTCCGACTATTTAACAGTGAAAGTTAGCGATGGAAAAACTTCAAAAATCGTACGTTTAGAAGGTGGAATGAGCGCAATTCCTACTCCTGTTCGTTTTGATTTGAATGGAATTACGTGCCAATTAGAATACGGTTCAATCAGAAAACCTATGCCTTTCAAAGTGGAATGCCGCGATTTTCGTTTAGATAAATATCCTGGTTCTGAATCGCCATCATCATTCGAAAGCGACTTAACGATATTAGATCAAGAAATGAAATACAAGCGCAATCAAACTGTTTTTATGAATAATGTTATGGATTACAGAGGATATCGCTTTTTTCAATCAAGTTACAACTTAGACGATCCTTCAACACCTGAAAATGAAGAAGGAACAAAACTAAGTGTCAACCACGATTGGTGGGGAACAAACATCACCTACCTTGGTTATTTATTGATGGCAATTGCTATGATTTTATCGCTTTTTGCTCCAGTAGGACGATTCCAATTCCTTAATGAGCGTTTGGCAATTTTGAAAGAAAAAAGAAAAGAATTGCTATTCGTT